>CAXRCC010000056.1:0-11349 GCA_964228975.1 Paraneptunicella sp.
TGTGCCAAAGTGCCTAAATTTACTGTGCTGATTGGCGGTAGCTTCGGTGCAGGTAACTACGGTATGTGCGGACGCGCTTACGACCCTCGCTTTATGTTCATGTGGCCTAATTCACGTATCTCAGTCATGGGCGGTGAACAAGCTGCTGGCGTATTAGCTACGGTAAAACGCGACCAAAAAGAGCGCGTAGGCGAAGCCTGGTCTCAAGAAGCAGAAAACGAATTCAAGCAACCCATCATCGACACCTACGAAGAGCAAGGTCATCCTTATTACGCCTCGGCTCGCCTGTGGGACGACGGTGTCATTGATCCTGCGGATACTCGCCATGTATTGGGCTTGAGTTTATCTGCGGCGCTTAACAAACCCATCGAAGACACGCGCTTTGGCGTGTTCAGAATGTAGGAGGCTCACATGTCTGAATCTGTATTATTTTCGGTGGATGAACGCGGTGTTGCCACGGTAACACTTAACCGTCCTGAAAAGCACAACGCATTTGACGATGCGCTAATTGCTGAACTTTCTGCCACATTCGATAACATCGCTGCCGATGACAATATTCGAGCCATGATTCTTGCATCAGAAGGCAAAAGCTTCTGTGCTGGTGCGGACCTTAATTGGATGCGTCGCATGGCAGAATACGGCTATGAAGAAAACCTTGCCGATGCCAACGCCCTTGCCGACATGCTTTGGAAACTGAATTTCATGCCCAAACCAACTATTGCCCGCGTACAAGGTGCAGCGTTTGGTGGCGCAGTGGGCTTAGTGGCCTGCTGTGACATGGCAATCGGCAGCAAATTAAGCAAATTCTGTTTGAGCGAAGTGAAGTTGGGCTTAGTGCCCGCCACTATCAGCCCTTACGTTATCGATGCCATTGGCGCGCGCTTGTCTCGTCGTTATTTCACCACAGCAGAAGTATTTTCTTCTCAACAAGCGTATGAAATGGGCTTGTTAAGTGAATCGGTAACGGAAGAAGAGCTCGACGGAAAAATTAACGATCTAATCGAAAAAATTCTGAAAAACGGCCCTGTTGCTGTCGGCGCGGCGAAACAACTTATCTTCGACGTGGCCAACCGCCCAATGAACAAAGATATTGCAGAGCAAACGAGCCAATGTATTGCCAACATTCGTGTTTCAGCAGAAGGCCAAGAAGGGTTACACGCCTTCTTAGAAAAACGCGCACCTAACTGGCATAAGGACTAACGATGTTTAAGAAACTCTTAATCGCCAACCGTGGCGAAATCGCCTGTCGCGTGATTCGCACAGCAAAACAAATGGGCATCAATACCGTTGCCGTTTATTCTGATGCAGACGCGAATGCGCTCCACGTGCAATCTGCGGATGAAGCCGTACACATTGGCCCCTCTCCTGCTAAAGACAGCTACCTAAAAGGCGCTCAAATCATTGAGATTGCCAAAACCTTAGGCGTTGACGCTATCCACCCGGGTTACGGTTTCTTGTCTGAAAACGCAGAATTTGCCCAGCTTTGCCAAGAAAACAATATTGAATTTGTTGGCCCTCCTGTTGGCGCCATTGAGGCAATGGGCAGTAAATCGGCTGCAAAACGCATTATGGAAGAAGCCAATGTCCCGCTTGTTCCCGGCTATCATGGCGACGATCAATCTCCTGCCATCATTAAAAAAGCCGCCGACGACATGGGCTACCCCGTATTGTTAAAAGCCGCAGCCGGTGGCGGCGGTAAAGGCATGCGTCAAGTGTGGGCTGAAAGCGAATTCGATGCGGCACTTGAAGCGGCAAAGCGTGAAGCCCTTAACGGCTTCGGCGACGATCACATGCTGGTGGAAAAATACCTGACTCAGCCTCGTCACGTAGAAATTCAAGTCTTCTGTGATAAAGCGGGCAACGGCGTTTACTTGTTCGAGCGCGATTGCTCAGTGCAGCGCCGTCACCAAAAAGTAATTGAAGAAGCCCCCGCTCCGGGCATGACAGACGCATTGCGCGAACAAATGGGTGAAGCTGCGCTTAAAGCGGCAAAAGCCATTAACTACGTGGGTGCTGGTACGGTTGAGTTCTTATTGGATTCAGACGGTTCGTTCTACTTCATGGAAATGAACACTCGCCTACAGGTAGAGCATCCGGTGACGGAACTTATCACGGGGCAAGACTTGGTTGAATGGCAGCTTCGTGTTGCTAACGGCGAGCCTTTACCTAAGCAGCAAAATGAACTTCGCATCAATGGCCACGCTTTTGAGGCGCGCGTTTATGCTGAAGATCCTAACAATGAATTCTTGCCCGCTACAGGTAACCTAACCTATTTGCAGCCGCCTCTCGAAAACCGCTATGTGCGCGTTGATACAGGTGTTTTACAAGGTGATGATGTCTCGGTTTATTACGATCCGATGATCGCAAAATTAATCGTATGGGATGAATCTCGCGATAAAGCCCTGGCGCGTTTAACCAAAGCACTGAGCGAATACCGCATTAAAGGATTAGTGAATAACATTCCTTTCCTATACAACTTAGCGAAATCGGCCCCATTCCAAAACGCAGAGCTCGATACAGGATTCATCGAAAAGCACAACGATGCGCTTTTCATTGAGCACAGCGCCAATGTAGAACAGTTTGTGCCTATGATGGCTGTGACATTACTATTGGAAAAGCAAGCTGACATGCGCGCGCGTACCGAGCGTGTAACAGGCCATGCGGATCCGTTTTCACCTTGGGCAACCACCAACGCGTGGCGTGCGAATGAAACACATCAGCAAAAACTGGCGCTGGATGTAGGCGGCGACATTCACACGGTTGAAGTCTTACAAAAAGAGGGCAATGGTCAGTCTCAAGAGCAGTCATTCACGGTGCTTTACAACGATCATTCTTCACACATTAGCGTAAAACAAGCTGGCGATGTATTGCATTTTAATGCCAACGGACACCGCCAAGCCATCACGGTTGCCGTCGATGACACAGGCATTTCGTTGTACGCCAATAAAGTCGCGCTACATTTCGCTGAGCACAAGCCAGATCTAGGCTTAACAGATGAAGATGACAATGCCGCAGGCTTCACTGCGCCAATGAACGGCACCGTGGTTAAATTGTTGGTTAATGCTGGCGACAGCGTTGAAAAAGGTCAGCCTTTAATGATTATGGAAGCCATGAAAATGGAACATGCATTGAATGCGCCTTCTGCGGGTAAAGTTACTGAGTTCTTCTACCAAGAAGGTGATTTGGTAGACGGCGGTGCAGAGCTCCTTGCATTTGAAGCGGACGAGGCATAACTCATGGCAAACACACCCCATGTAAACGCATCTCATGCTTACCCAAGCACAGCCACCATTTTCGAAATGGGGCCTCGCGATGGCCTTCAAAACGAAAAGGCATTAATTGATGTAAGCCACAAAGTTGAGTTAGTTGAAGGCTTGGCAAAAGCTGGACTGAAGAAAATCGAAACGGGTTCGTTTGTGTCACCTAAGTGGGTGCCACAAATGGCCGATAGCAGTGAGATTTTCCAAAAAATCCAACGTCAAGATGGTGTGCTATACACCGCACTAACCCCTAATATGAAGGGGTTTGAAGCAGCACTTGCAGCAGGTGTAAGCGAAGTGGCCATCTTTGGAGCCGCCTCTGAAAGCTTCACGCAGAAGAACATCAATTGTTCCATTGCCGAGAGCATCGAGCGCTTTGAACCCATCATGGTTGCGGCAAAAGAGCATGATTTGCCCGTACGCGGCTATGTTTCTTGCGTGGTAGGTTGCCCTTATGAAGGCGACATTGCCCCCGAAAAAGTAGCTGAAGTCAGCAAGATCTTATTCGAGATGGGCTGCTATGAAGTGTCGTTAGGCGACACCATTGGTGTAGGCACGCCAGTGAAAATCCAGGCGATGTTAGATGCAGTTTTAGCACACATTCCGGCGCAAAAACTTGCTGTGCATTTCCACGACACCTATGGTCAAGCCTTGCCTAACATTCTTATCGCGCTACAAAATGGCATCAACGTGATTGATAGCTCTGTCGCCGGATTAGGCGGTTGCCCCTACGCAAAAGGCGCGTCGGGCAATGTATCCACGGAAGATGTTGTCTACATGCTTCACGGTATGGGCATCGAAACAGGTATCGACTTAGATAAGTTAGTACAAGTAAGCGCAAAGATTACTGGCGCATTGGGCAGACAACCACAATCGAAAGTGGCGCTTGCTCATCTTGCAAAGTGTGAATCTGCCTAACGTATCTTTTGCACGCGCGGCATTGTCCAGTGTTTCACTGCCCTGAGTAGCAATATCAGGGATAGCAATACCAAAGATGGTAACCCCGGAGATGGCAATACCGGGGATATCAATACCAGAGATGGTGATCCGGGACGGCAATGCCGGACGTGTCAACTTAAGACCATACATTACCGAGACTGCTTCATGTTACGAAGTCTCGGTAATTTTTAAGTGCTCTATCCTTAAAAGGGCATTCCCCCGCTAAATCTGCTTCACTTCACATTATTCAAACTCAATACTTGAATAATTGGTCAACTATGACTATACATAACACCACACATAAGCGGTATTCCCTTTGTTAGCTTAGTTTGACTAACAAATCAAAAAACTGAAGAACTAATAAACACATTGTCAAATTCTCATACAGCCTGGCCCAAACAACGTACCAGCACACAAAATTCATCCCCTAAAAGCCCAGAAAATGGAAGCAACGTGCTTTTTTTCAGTGGTGGCTCAGCACTTCGACACCTTTGTCAGGAGCTGATTGCGCATACCCACAACTCCACGCACTTGCTCACGCCTTTTGATTCTGGTGGCAGTACAGCAGAATTAAGAAAATGCCTCAATATTCCTGCTTTAGGGGATTTACGTTCAAGACTAACCGCCTTAATTGATCCAAACAGAAAAGACTATCGAGCCATTACTCAATTATTTTCATTCCGGCTCGATACACATAAAAGTCGCGACGCATCCATCTCTTTTATTCAAGAATTGATCGATGGTAAATCGTCAATGATCAGCCCGATCAGTTCGCCGTTAAAACAAATAATCCAAGAATATTTGCGCACTTTTTGCGTAGAAATAGACAAGCAATTTAATTACAACCAAGCTGCCATCGGTAATTTAATTTTGGCGGGTGGGTATTTAAAATACTCGCAAATTGAACCCTGTTTATTTGAGCTTTCTGGCGCGATGTCAGTCAGAGGAAAAGTCAGATTAACCGTTAACGAGAATTATCATTTAGTGGCTTCTTTAGCGGATGGAAAAACGCTCATTGGCCAACACAACATTACCGGTAAAGACACGCCTCCCATTGATAGTCCAATTCAATCATTGCATTTATCTTCTACCTTGGAGACTAATAACCCTGTGCGCTGCAGCGTGTCGGACATCAACAGTAAGCTGATTAAAAATGCTGATTTAATTTGCTATTCACCCGGCAGTTTTTACTCAAGTTTATTAGCTAATTTTTTGCCGGAAGGTATTTCAAAGGCAATATCACAAAATCCCAATCCTAAAGTCTATATTCCTAATTTAGGCAGTGATCCTGAAGCACATGGTCTATCAACAGAAAAAAGTATCGAAAAGCTTGTAAGATTTTTAAGTCATCACCTATCTAATGAAAAAAACCGGGCTTTAAAAAGTCCAAATTTCTTAACGCATGTATTAATTGATCATCATTCGCAGTATTATGAAGGTGAAGTTGATGATGCTAAATGGGCGAAATTAGGAATCAAAATTATGCGATGTGACTTAACTTCTGATGCATATGCACCCTATTACGATCCTAAAAAGTTGTCCAAAGCCATTTTATCTCTTGGTTAATTCCGAATTTTAAATTACAGATAAGCCCATTGTTCGGCGAATAAGTTATGTTTGCATTATTTAGAAATTTACGCATTCTACTCTCCTGCGCCCCGCTCCTCTTTGTTATCAGTCCAGCGCAAGCTGAAACTGAAATTAAAGGCCTAATTCAAGGGCAATACGCCTTCCTAACCGATGACGAACCGAGTTTTTTGTACGGTGCTGATGGTACGGGTCTGTTTAAGTTCGACGACAGGCACGACTCCCCCGACATCAGCCAAGCTTTTGTTCAGATCCAATCCAGCCTAGCGGCGACGCTCGATCTTGAAGCGGTGATCAATCACACGCGCATCCCAGAGTCATTTACGAATTTTAGTCAACTGAGTTTACGATACCGGCCACTTTGGTCTCCTAAATACCGTTGGCAATTTAGAGCGGGCATGTTTTACCCTCAGTTTGGTTTTGAAAACCCTGATATAGGTTGGGTTTCTCCCTTCAACTACACCAATTCCGCCATTAGCAGCTGGATAGGCGAAGAGTTGCGTATTTTGGGTGGTGAAGCAAAATTAACTTTGCCAGGACGCGTTAGAAAAAGCCCTCATACTTTTTCCTTAGTCGGCTCTTTTTATAAAGGCAATGACCCCACTGGCACATTGTTAAGCTGGCGCGGCTGGGGCTTTCACGACAAGCAAGCGCTTTACAACGAAAAGATCAGATTTGCCTATTTACCGTCATTGAAAAATGAAAACTTTGTTCCTGCACAGCCTCCTTATGTAGAGCCGTTCAGAGAAATCGACGGACGTTGGGGTTTATATGCTGGCGCGCATTGGAATTACAAAAACCAATCAAACCTGCGTTACTACTATTACAACAACCAAGCTGATGAAGAAATTGTTGGTAGAGGGGGCCAGTATGCGTGGCACACGATTTTCCATAGCTTGGCGTGGCAATATCGTTTCAACAAAGAACTGCGGTTAATTGCCCAGTTTATGGATGGCAATACCTCGATGGGTATCAATAAAGTCAATGTGGATTTTCGATCTTGGTACGCCATGTTGAGTTACAAAATAAATGCGCACCGAATCAGTTCTCGTTACGACTATTTCAAAACCGTAGACAGAGACCACTACCCAAATGATCAAAATGACAGTGATGGCTTCGCAATCACCGCGTCTTACAGGTATGATTGGACCCCGAATATCCAAGTGGGTTTGGAATACATATTCACGGATCGTTTCCAAGCTAACAGAGTCCAGTGGTCTTTAGATCCCGATACCACTCAACACCAAATGTTAGCCGTAGCACAGTATCGATTTTAGTTTTCGATGATCCTGTACGTAATCCAAGAAGCCAGCGATATGCTGGCTTTTTCTCATGCAAAATCTGAAACAAAGGAAACGCCCGTACACAATGAAGTTTTTGCCTGCTTTAATCAATAACACATTATTACCCATTATCGCCCTAACATTTGGCTTTACCGTTATCTCAACTTACCCAGCAGAAACCTTGTTTTGGTTACAAGACAAAAACTGGCTCCCCTACCCTTTACTGATCATTGCCGCCGTCATTGCATCGCAATTTAATCAAAGCCGATACTTCTATGTTTGCTTATTATGGCTGGGGTTATTTACGTTAGTGGATAATCCAAAGCTACTCGGCGAAAGCCTAAGCAACACCACCGCGCTACTTATCGTTGCTGGCGTAACAAGTTTATTATTATGGCAACAAGACAAAGGCTTAAGGCTATTTAATGTGCTGCTCAGTGCGCTGCTTATTGCCATAACAGGCGGGCTAATTGCCTGGTTATTACTTGGCGATGTGGTCACAAGCACAGTGCAATACCAAGCGTGGAGCAGCGATTACGCCACCCTGCTACCCTCTATTGCCAAACACCTCACTTTACTTGAGCTAGCGCTATATTTTATCTTCTTTTTGAATGCCGCGATTCGGGTGTCATTGCCCCCGAAATTGAATCATTCGCTCCTTGCGGCTTCACTGTGTTTACTCGCCATTTTAAATACCAATTTAACCCTACAAATGATGGCGTTTGCCAGCAGCCTATTCGCTTTAATCACAGTCATCATCGTATTGCTAGACAGCCACACTATGGCCTTTAAAGACGAATTAACGGGCATTTCCTCTAGACGGGCGTTAATGCATTTTACTAAGTCGCTGTTTAACAATTACACGATTGTGATGGCCGACGTCGATCACTTCAAAGCCTTCAACGATAAATACGGTCACGACGTAGGCGATCAGGTATTAAGAATGGTGGCGCAACAGCTCAACCAAGTGGGCAAAGGCGGTAGAGCTTTTCGTTATGGTGGAGAAGAGTTTACCTTGGTCTTTCCGCGTAAAAAGCCAGAGCAGGTATTTGAGATTGTAGATGCTCTAAGAGAAGGTATTGCACAATACCCTCTCGTGATCCGCCAACCTGATAGACCAAAATCGAAGCCTAAGTCAGAGGATGAAAAGCCAAAACCTCAGCAAAAACAACAAACTGTGCATGTTACGATGAGCTTCGGGGCCGCGTTAAGAAACAAACAAACCAATTTTGAACAAGCCTTAAAACTGGCTGATGAAGCCTTGTATAAAGCGAAGAAAGCGGGCAGAAACAATGTGCAAATGGCTGATGCTTAGCCCTCTTCAATGTGAGCAGTAAAAACATACGATTTTACGTATATTTTATTGCTCCATTTGTCACTATTGCATCAATATGCCACTTCCACCTCACTGTTATTTTTACTCGGAACCAAGGGCTCATTATTCAACTCTCTGAATAAGTGACGACCCAAACGCTCAATGTTCGCAACCGTAGTAAGTTCATTTGCAGAAAAGAAATCTAAGCGAATACCGGAAAGTACTTCTTCTTGAAATGCTTTTGCAAAAGCCTCCTCACTCATGTTAATCGCTTTAAAATTGGGGGCTGTACCAATGTCTGCAACTTGAGCTACGCTAGGCTCTATTCCCTCTACCAACCACTCCACAGTGACACCCGTTCGTTGGTAAATCTCGTAACACGCCTTTAACGGTGGCGTTTTTGCCACCTTCCACCCTTGGATAGTGCTGGGCTTTACATTAAAAAATTTACTGAGCTGATTATCGTTTTCAACTTTACAAGCGGAATACATTCTTTCGAATATTGCCCTTATATCAAAGTCCATAAAGATTACCCTCTAGTCAAATAATAGACATATTATGTACGTTTTTTCGTAAATTTCTATTGACCATGCAAATATAATTAATTAGATTTACACCCGAAATATATATTAACCATGTATAAATATCATTTAGACATAAGCGTAAATATATACATCACATAAAAACAAACAAAAAATGTAAAAAAAATTTCAATTTACTGATATAGGTAACATTTTTACATTCAAAATAAAACCAACAAGGTATGTAAAAATTGATTCGGGGTTCTAACAATGAGATTTATTAAAGGAAGTGACCTACGCTCAATGCGACTAATTGCAGGTCTTACAACCGTAGAAATGGCAGAAGCCGCGGGAGTCAAAACACGCAAAACCTATGAAAATTGGGAAAAAAACGTTGGCACACCCAATGTTAACCAATTCATAGCCATGACCAAAGCGTGTCATTTTCCCCCAGCGGATGTCATTGTTCACTTCATGAGCAAAGAACAAAACAACATGGCATTATTAATCGCCCAAGGAAAATAGCATTACGCATTTTCACAAATCCAATCTTCGTTTCGCGCTGTCTTCTGTGCTTTAGCAGCGCTTCACACGCTCAAAAACCACCCTATTCATACATCAACAATCTTTTTCACTAACACCTATAACAATAATGTACACAATATCAAAAACTAGGCGCTTTCAAGGATACATAAAAGCAAACATGTATGGACATTAATACTACCTATAATTAAACAGCACGCTTTACCCTTACAGTCGCACAAATTTATTCGCTTTTATCACCTTTCTGTCTTGCTTGTCGCTCAACTTGACGCTAGCATTACCCGAATATTTCAAAAAAATCGAACATTCAACGCTCATGTATCGCCAAAAAACAACGCTGGAGCAATGGAGAATTCTGCAAGCCGTCGTGGATTGTGGAGGTTATGCTCACGCCGCTAAAACGCTGAATAAAAGCCAGTCGTCGCTTAACCACGCCGTTGCAAAACTTCAGAGCCAACTCAATGTCCAATTGTTAGAAGTCAAAGGAAGGAAAGCTTTTCTCACAAAAGCGGGAGAAGTGATGCTCAGAAGAAGTCGTTTGTTAAGTCAATCAGCGCAAGAGCTTGAAGATTTGGCGAACAACATCAACCAAGGCTGGGAGCCTGAAATCATATTAGCGGTTGATCTTGCCTTTCCTAGAAAGATTTTACTGCCCATTTTGCAACAGTTTCAGCCCATTAGCCGAGGCAGCCGTATTACCTTGTTAGATACGGTGCTCAGTGGCTCTGAAGAAGCAGTAAAAGACAAATCCGCAGACATTGTTATTACCAGCCAAGTACCTAAAGGCTTCTTGCATGAACCTCTCATTGAAGTGAATTTTATTGCCGTTACTCATCCTAATCATTCGCTAGCAAAGCTGCCCTCTCCTATTGATCCGCAAGAATTACAGCAGCATGTGCAAATCGTAATTAAAGATACAGGGAAAAACCCGAACGATAACCGAGGATGGTTACGCGCAGAACAGCGCTGGACAGTGAGTCAATTCCATACAGCCATTGATATACTATTAGAAGGTGTGGGCTTTTGCTGGTTGCCTCAACATCATGTTGAACGCCTTATTGAACGAGGCGATTTAGTGCAGCTTAACGTTAAAGGAAGCAGTTTTAAGCGTATTCAGCTTTCTTTAGTTAACCCAAATTCAGAGCGAATGGGGCCTGGAACACAAATGCTAAGTGAAATGATCCTTGCTGACAGACAAATTTCACAATAGGCTATGCCTCAGAACCCAAGATAGGTGGTAGATCGAACTATGCGGATGACTCGCGAAGAACTGACGCAATTGATGGTGGATAGCGCCAACAATGCCGTTGAAACAACAAAGAACGAGTTCAACATTGAGCTGGATGGCACGCCCGATAGTGTGAGTAAAGTCGATGATATTTTATTAAGCTGGATTGGCCGATATAAAGATCAAGCGCTAGAAGATAAGGCCGTTTTTACATTGTGTAACATTTACGGAGCCTATATTGGAGAAGTGTTCAAAAGTTTAGTTGGAGGCGAATGGAGTTATGACGAGAGTGACAGCTCGGCTCCCTATGTTGTTTTAGAGTACGCTGATAAATCGTACGCTTTTGCTGGTATTTGCTATCAACGACTCGTAAACGACAGCTCCATCAAAGTAAAAGACTATTTCGATAAAGCGGTAGGCAATTCAACACAGTAGTCACTCAACTTGGGTTGTACGGCTTGGGTTTTATAAGTTCCGAGTAGCGCCAACACTTCACTCGTTAACTTACTCTTTTGAAGTGTGCGCTTGTATCCTCTCGTACCCTACAAGGCACACCTGTTCTAATCGAAAGCAAACCTGTTTATTCTTTCTCTTTCTCTTTCTCTTTCTCTTTCTCTTTCTCTTTCTCTTTATCTTCAGCATCTTCATATTGCTCCCAATCAGATACAAAATC
>CAXRCC010000057.1:0-18178 GCA_964228975.1 Paraneptunicella sp.
AGTTGCTATGCGACGGGGTTGTGTAGAGATTGCCAGTCGAGAACGACGAAGATTTTTTAGAGATAGGATAGTAACGTGCTAGTTAACCTGTCTTACTATGATGAACAGCTTTTTTATATTGGTAGAGTGTGTTTGAGACATGCTTTACATAACAGTTTATGCCTGACGGCGATAGCGATACGGACCCACCTGATCCCTTCTCGAACTCAGAAGTGAAACGTATTAGCGGCGATGGTCGTGTGGGGATTCCCCATGTGAGAGTCGCACACTGTCAGGCTCCTATTTAGAGAAGCCCTTTACTAATGTGAAGGGCTTTTTGCTATCTGGAAGTTAATATTATTTAAGCGTTAGGAATTTAGAGCTTATCAGTGCTAAGAACTTGGTCGCTTAGGGCACTAATATTCAATGAAAATCCCTTGATGTTGTATTGAGTGTTTCGAGCAAATACTTTAAATCGACAAGTCTGCCTGCAATAATGTGAATAACCCCACCATCTCCTCTTTCTAGCACACCTGTTACCCTCATTATTTTTGCTTTAAGAAAAACGGCTTTTTGTTCTCTCGCTGTGACTTGCCAAACAATAACATTAGTATTTCCTGTGTTGTCTTCAAGTGTTATGAAAGTCACTCCGGAAGCCGTTCCAGGTGATTGTCTACCAATAACAAGGCCTACAACTGAAACCACTGATTTATGATCAATGCAATGTAATTGATTGGCTGGAGTGAAGCGCTCTAGTAATCCATAGTGCTGAAGGAGATTGATAGGATGTTCCTTGATTGATACACCGGTGGCAGTATAGTCTTCGATGAGGTCTTCTATCCTAAGAGGCGCTCTTATATGCACACCATCACTCTCAACTAAAGGGAGATCTTTACCCTTGAGGACGGCTTGTGTAGTGGTTTCTTCCGAGAATAAAGGTAATTCAACTTCGGCATTCATTAATTCCCATCTTGCGGAATAACGATTCGGATTGAGTGTCGCCATTGCATTGGAACTGGCAAGTGACTGAAGCTCGTTATGAGGAAGCTGTATACGAGATAACTGACTAATAGAACGGTAGCCTCCTTCTGGACGATGCTTCACGACACAGTTCGCTCCTTTTATACTAAATCCCTTAATTAATCTCATGCCTAGGCGAATACACCATTGATTGGATTGAAATGTGGTTGTGTGATCATACTCAGAGGCATTAACGCAAATAGGTAGTACTTGTATTCCGTGTCGTTGGGCATCTTGTATTAGTTGCGAAGGTGGGTAAAACCCCATAGGCCAGCTATTCAAAAGGGCTGTGTAGAAAGCGACAGGATAATGATATTTCAACCAAGAGGATACATAGGCTAGCACGGCAAAGGAGGCAGAATGCGATTCAGGAAACCCATACTCTCCAAAGCCACAAATTTGATTGAAAATACGTTCTGCAAAATCTTGTTCATAGCCTCGAGACAACATGCCGTTAATGAGCTTGTCTTTAAACTTCATAAGCTCACCGTTTTTCTTCCAACTTGCCATGGCTCGTCTTAGCTGATCAGCCTCACCGCCACTGAACCCAGCTGCGACCATAGCGAGTTTAATGACTTGCTCTTGAAAAATAGGCACCCCTTGAGTACGACTTAATACCCTTTTGACCTCTTCACTGGGATAAGTTTCAGCTTCTTGCCCGTTTCTTCGAAGCAAGAAAGGGTGAACCATGTCCCCCTGTATTGGGCCTGGCCGTACTATTGCAATTTGTATAACAAGATCGTAATAGCAAGAGGGTCGTAACCTTGGAAGCATACTCATTTGTGCTCTTGACTCTATCTGGAATACACCGACGGTGTCGGCATGTTGAATCATGGTGTAAACATCAGGATCAGCGGGGAGTCGTGTTATGCTTGCTATGCTTAGTTGTTCGTCGTGATGGTACTTAATTAAGTCAAATGAACGTCTAATTGCCGTGAGCATACCTAAGGCTAAAACATCTACTTTTAAAAGGCCTAAACTTTCTAAATCGTCCTTATCCCATTGAATAACAGTCCGTTCCGGCATAGATGCGTTTTCTATTGGCACTACTTGATATAGTGGACCCGAAGAAATCACAAATCCGCCAACGTGCTGAGATAAATGTCTTGGAAAGCCCATGATTTGTGTCACGAGTTGAATAAGCTGTTTTCCCAAGCCCATTTGATTATCTAATCCTAAATCGGCAATTTGTGACTCCCAGCCTAGCTCTCTATCTCTACGGTTCACATTCTTAATGAAGAAGTCGAGTTGGCTTTCGTTGATACCAAGCGCTTTTCCAACGTCTCGGATTGCGCTTTTGAACCGATAGGAGATAACCGTTGCCGCAAGAGCAGTACGTTCACGGCCGTATTTTTGGTAAATGTATTGGATGACTTCTTCACGTCGTTGATGTTCAAAATCAACGTCAATGTCGGGTGGTTCAGCCCTCTCCTTAGAGATAAATCGTTCAAAGAGCACATCTATTTGGCTAGGGTCAACAGAAGTAATTTCAAGGCAATAACACACAATGGAATTTGCCGCAGAGCCGCGGCCTTGGTACAAAATATGTTGTTTTTGTGCAAATTGAACGATGTCGTGGATCGTTAAGAAAAAGTACTCGTACTTCATTTCCTGTATAAGACGAAGCTCTTTGATTATCGTGCGTTTAATATAAAAATAGTTATGTGGCTTTTCAGCAAAACGCTTTTTAAGGCCTGTTAATACACACTCTCTAAGGTGCTGGCTTGGTGTTTTTCCTTTGGGTATAAGTTCTGCAGGGTAAGCATAGACCGCCCTCACTTGCTCCAGATTAAAATGACAACGACGTGCAATGACACGGGTTTCATCAATCCATTCCTGAGGAAATAAACAATGGATCTTACTTACAGGCCGAAGGCAACGCTCAGTGTTTGATAGTAGCCTTTGCCCCATTTTAGAAAGCGTATTACCCGCTTTAATTGCACTGAGGATATGTTGTAAAGGTTGCCTGTCTTGGGTGTGAAAAAGTACGCCACCACAGGCGGTAATAGGAAGGTTTAGATCGTCACTTAGTCTTTTACATTCCGATTGATATTGAAGCTCATCACATGTCAAATGCCGCTGATATCCAATCCATAACCTATCCTTGTAGTGTTTTTTTAGCCAGGCTCCCCATTTGTTATTGGTTTTACTCTGTGTATTAGGCAGCCAGATTGCAAAGCAATGTTGGCTCGTTTTCAAATCCCATTCATTAAGCAAGTATTCTCCCTTGGGTGAGCGTCTTCTTGCATTGGTAATAATGCGGCATAGCTCTGAATAAGCGTTATGACTCGGGCAAATCAAAATTAAAGAGAGTGCCTCGGATAATCGAAACAAACTTCCTACGATAAGCTTTATTGGTAAGTGATGATCTTTTATTTCTGTGTGAGCCCTTACTACGCCAGAAACACTGCACTCATCAGTGATTGCAATAGCTTCATAACCTAAGAAGTTAGCTTGTTGGATAAGCTCTTGAGGATGAGATGCACCCGTTAAAAATGAAAAGTTGCTTTGGCAAAAAAGCTCAGCGTAGGACATGGATCTTTCCTCAATCAATATCGTGCTTATTGATGATTCGCTTAACTAAATATTCCATGTACAAACCATCGATTTTTTTTAGGGGTTCGAAATACCCAATAAAGCCTTCCTTTTTGTGTGCGAGCAATGAAATAGTCTCTTAGGAATGCTTTGTTCTCCCACCAACCGGAGCAAAGGCGTTCAGGACCAAAAATCAGTGTGGTTTTTTCTTTTAATGGCCGTGGTGGAGAAAAAAGAAAGCTGGGCCTTAGGCGCTCTTTTTCTGGGGAGAGCTTGGGTGGATTTAGCTCTATTTTTTGCGCCATGGCTGGCCGATATTCACATACCGCTTCGGGCCGGTGATCGTTAATTGCTTCAGGATGGAAAAGCTTATTTTCACCTAATTTGGCATTAAGAAGAGACAACAGTTGGGCATAAGAAAGGGCACCTGCTGATGAGTTAAATAAATCGCTGATGTCGGAATGGCGCTGTTGAATAACACCAGAGTAGAGTGTTAATGCAAATGTAGGAGCATCTAAAGTAAGCTTTTCCAACTTGAGTTTGGCTAACTCTAGCCAAGCAGAGGCCTTATAGTCTCCTTGTGCTGAGCCGATGTCCATAGTGAGAGGTTGGGCATCACGCAAGTGCAGTGTAATGAGCACATTGTAGGTCAACCAATCTCGATGCCTTAGAAAGCGCTCAAGCATCTCCAACAGGTGTGCTATGGGTTTAATTAGGCGAGGGGAATGTTCAACATCGAAGAGTAAGGTTAACTCTCTTTCAAACTTTTCTTTAGGACGGAAAAATTCAACGGGGTGGCTAAGCTCCCCAGATAAGCGGCGCAAGTATTGGTTAAACTTAATATCAAACCGTTTTGCCAGAGCGCCTTTAGGCACATTAAACAACTCCCCTATTTTTTCAATTCCAGTGCGTTTTAATTGAATAACAGCTTTAGCGGGTAAATCTGTTTGGGTTAGCGGTATGTGGTTTAGTATTTTTTTCAGAGCACGGGCGTCGTTAGTAACAATATTGCGTTGAGATTGAGCAAGTAGTCGGGCGGCATAAGGCGTTGTGCCTGTGGCGTAGTGATATTGAATCTTCAGTGGATTAAGTTGTAGTTTTAGCGCCGTCCAATAAGCATCTAATCCACCATATAAACTCAACATATTGTGAATGCGTAACAGTACGCCGTTTGGTGGAAATAAGGTGATGTCTGATGTTGTGTTATAAAGTGCCTCGGCGATTTCACTTAACGTTTTTTCTTCGCCTTTTTGGTGATAAGGCACCACGATTAAGTCGGGGGATAATAGAGCGGCAGTTGCGAGACCCATACCAAGAGAAAGCCCTTTTTCCAACGCGAGGGCATTCAACTGGCACACTTCATTTTTGTTTTTATCGAGTATAACAATAGGAAGCGTGGCATTTTCTTCTTGTACCGCTGCACTTTTTTGAAGTGCATCAAGCTGTAAAGAGGGAAAATGCAAATAGAGCCAAAAAGGAGACATAGAAGGATCCTGCTATATTGCTCTGACATTTGGAAAAGGAAGCACATTATTAGCTCGTTTAGGCACCAGTTCTGGCCAATGTGTTCTCATATTGAGGTCGAACTCGGGCTTCTCCCAATTCCCTTTACGTTTATTCACTTTTACATGAATACCTTCACTTTGGGCACTAAGTTTAAGGCTTAAGGTAACAGGCAATGGGTTGATACAAGCTTGTTGAGGCCGAAATAAAACCTGTAATGCATCGCCTTTTTGAGCGGCAAGTTGTAAGCGCTTTACTTGGTGCGTATGCAGTGCCTTTTGCCATGACAACACAGTATGACAACAGCCACTTTTTAAGCATTGCTCAGCCGACCATAAGTTTTCTGCATCATCACTTCCTTGGATAATGAGAACGCGGTCGAGGTCAATTTTGGCGGCTGCAAGCATTTCACTGTTTACCATCATAGGGGGCGCAATATAAACCAGCATTCGAGGCTCTTGATGACGACTACGCAAGTAGGGAAATAACAGCCTAAACTCGCCGATACCGATTTCTGTTTGTAATTCCATTACACCTTGAGTCGGAAACCCTCCACCTAATTGGTTATCTAACTCCGGATACCCAGATTGCATCGCTTTTTCGAGCGATGGGGTGTGGCGTCCCTGCCACAAGGTGCGTTTGTTTATCAGGTTTTCAATGATGTGGTTCATAATGAAATATACTGTAAATAAATACAGTATATTGATCATTAGAAAATTAGCAAGCGTACTGGTAATTAAATTTCTTTTTCATTTGCTTATATGATTGATATATCGATGAATAATTTACATTTAATAAAGAGATTAAAGGGGGTTTTCGCTTTATGCTGAGCGGGAATGTTAAATGGTAGTACCAGTTGTAAAAAACTTCTGTTACCTTACTTCAGTGTTTATCAACTCAGCTCTATTGGAGTCAAAATGCCTTTCTCTATCAAAGTGATTTTTTATCGTATTCTCATGGTACTGCTGAAGTTCGTTACCGTATTTATTCCCGCACCCAAACCCACTATTTATTCGGGGGCAGGTTCTGCCAAAAAAATGTGCAGCACCATTTCGCATTTTGGCGCAGATAAACTGTTAATTGTAACGGATTCAATGTTAGTCAAAATTGGTGTTGTCGAAGAGATCACAACAGAGCTAGAAAGGCTAGGTATCCAGTATGTTGTTTTTGATGAGATCTTACCTGATCCAAGCTATGGTTTAGTTGAAAAAGGCGTTCAAGTCGCGTTAGAAAACCAGGCGACTGGGATTTTGGCGATCGGCGGTGGGTCGCCTATTGATGCCGCAAAAGTCATTGCAGCAAGAGCGACTAACAGCAAATCAATTAAGGAGTTAACAGGGATACTTAAAGTCAAACAGCCTTGCTTGCCTTTGTTTGTTGTACCTACTACAGCAGGCACGGGTTCTGAAACCACGATTGCGGCAGTTGTTTCAAATCCGTCTACTAATCAAAAAACGCCCGTTATTGACCCAAAACTCGTTCCAGTGGCTGCCGCGTTAGATCCAACGCTCATGCTGGGGCTTCCTCCTGCTATTACAGCGGCGACAGGTATGGATGCGTTAACTCACGCTGTTGAGTCTTACCTTTCTAAACATGCTGCACCCGATACCGATCATTATGCGCTTGCAGCAGTGAAAATGATTATGAAAAATTTGCCTATTTGTTATGAAGATGGCAAAAATATTGAGGCAAGGGAATCAATGGCGTTAGCTTCTTTTTATGCTGGAGCAGCATTTACTAAAGCTAACTTAGGCTATGTGCACGCTATTGCGCATCAATTTGGAGCTTACTACCACACGCCACATGGGCTAGCGAATGCAATCGTATTGCCTTATGTTTTGGAATACTCACTTCCAGCAGCGCATAAGCGACTTGCTCAACTGGCAATTGCTATTGATTTGGGTGTGGAGGGCGAACCTCATGCAGTATTGGCACAGCGATTTGTTGATGCGGTTAAGCAACTCAATGAAAAGATTGGCATCCCTTCAACGCTTGAAGAGTTGAAATCACAAGATGTATCTCAAATTGCAAAAGGCGCATTAAAAGAAGCGCATTACCTTTATCCGGTTCCGCGTTATATGGATAAATCTCAGTGTGAGCAAATTATCCGCGACATGCTGCCAGCATCAGTTTAAATACAGTGAAGGGTTACGCCTGCTTAATGGGCGTAACCGACGCCAACAACAATTCTTTTAAACGCATTTTACTCGCTGTATCTGAGCAGTGAATATCTTCAATAAACAACGATCGGTTAGCGAGCAAAGCTTTTAACGCATCAGTGTGAATCTGTAACGAAACAAATCCTTCTTTTAAATGATGAGAGCGTGGACGCATAGCGAATACCTCAATGAGTGGTTTAATGTAATTTAGCGGGCTGCTGCGTAGGAGCGTGCCTTAGCAATTCTGTGAAGAAAGCTGCCCCGCGTTTTAATGTGTTGATGCATTCTTGCCAACGGGAATTCTTTTCTTGTTGAATCATGCTTGTATGGGAGAGTTCATCGAGCCATGAAGCGCTTTCGAATAAGAAATCTGAGGCGAGTGAAGGCTCTTGTAGGCGATAGAAAGTATCGGCTACCTCAACAGATAAAGCGGTATACAATATCCCAAGGCGATTGCTGATCTCGGGGGCTTCCTTCATTACAATTTCTGTCATTTCCAACGCACTACCTAAAAAGGGGAGCGCTTCAGACCAACGTTGTTGTTGACGAAGCTGATCGCCTTTACACTTAGCAGCATCGATATGCTCAAGTGCTTCAAGCGGATACATAGAAACCCATTTACGATGGACCGGACACAGAAATTGGTGATGCATAACCTTCTCCACAAGGACAAATAAAGCGACGGCTTAAAAAAATACGACGTCTTTTATTAACTTAATGCAAATGAGAATGATTATCAATAACTGTTTTGCGGTTTATTTTTATACCCCTGTATTGATAGAGAAAATTTGACCAAATAGAAGGGCAAAACCATGCGTTATTGGCTATTCAAAACAGAGCCCGATGCTTTTAGCATCGATGACTTAGCGGCTCAGCCAGATCAAACTGAACATTGGGACGGCATTCGCAATTATCAGGCAAGAAACTTTTTACGTGATGAAGTGAAGCTTGGCGATAAAGTCTTCATTTACCACTCTAGTTGTAAACAAGTGGGGGTAGCTGGGCTGGCAGAGGTCGTTAAGGAAAGTTATCCGGATCACACACAATTTGATCCTGATTCGAAGTATTTCGATCCGAAATCATCGCCAGATAACCCTCGATGGATCATGGTTGACGTGAAATTCATCGAGAAATTTCCTCACGTTTTGCCTTTGGCAGAGATTAAAGCAAACCCTGCAATAACAGAGATCGGTTTGGTAAAGAAAGGGCATCGGTTATCTATCATGCCAGTCATAGATGAAGAGGCAGAAGTGTTACTCGCTTCAGCTCGATAACGTTAAGGATAAAGTAGATATGAAAGCACAATTCTGGCATCAAAAGTGGGAAAGTAATGACATCGCGTTCCACGAAAAAGAAGCGAACCCATTGCTCGTTTCGAATATTGATAAATTGTCTCTTCCGGTTGGTGCGCGCATATTTTTGCCGCTTTGCGGTAAAACCTTAGATATCGCCTGGCTTCTTGCTAAAGGTTACAAAGTGGTAGGGGCGGAGCTAAGTGAACTTGCCATTGAGCAGTTATTTGAAGCGCTAGGCACAACGCCTACAATTCAAGAACACGACACATTAAAGTGTTATCAAGCTCAGAATATCGATATCTTCGTGGGAGACTTCTTTGATATTGATGCCGCGCTATTAGGTCCTGTTGATGCTATCTATGATCGCGCTGCGTTGGTGGCTTTACCGGAAGACATGCGTAAAAACTACAGTCAGCACCTTGTTGAAATAAGCGCGCAAGCACCACAATTGGTTATTTGCTTCGAGTATGATCAAAACATCATGTCTGGCCCTCCTTTTTCGATTGGAGAAGCGGAAGTGAGAGCACATTACGACGCGCATTACCGTATTCAACTCGCTGATAAGCAGCAATATCACGCTAAAATTAAAGGGAAAGTGGCACCCATCGAAGAAGTTTGGCTACTTAATTAATTTTCAGGCGTTTCGGGCAGTTCGTTCTGTGCTTGCTTTGTATTGCCGGGATTCTCAATAGTCACCGCAATATTGACGCATGTTGTAATGAAGCTACTGAGGTTATTACGACTCCAAGGTAGCTTCACTTCATTAGGCTGTTTAGAGATGAACAGTTTAATTTCTTGAAGGCCAGGGCTTTTGTTTTTAAATGCCGCTTCTAATGAATCCGCAACACTGGCGTTATGCTCTGTAGCGTGCATCACAACCTTTTCAATATGCGCATACAAGGCTTTAACGGCATCGTGTTGTTCGCCTGCAATAAGTTGGCGACGTCTTGCAGACTCAAGACGCTCGCTTAGCATTTTTTGCAGTTCTATTGCTAAAGCATCAACGGTAACCAGTGCGTTTTTGGCTTGCACCCCGGCTGCTTTTGATTGGTGCTTATACCGTTTCAATTCCTTCTCAATACCTTGAGAACGAACAAAAAAGTAAATAACCAATAGCAACATAAAGCCAATAACGGCTAAAGATACAAGCATAATTAAACCTCTTAGCTACCGCTTAATATTAATCAGTAGACGCATTTTTAATAAATAATTCAATGTTTTCTTCAAGCACAGATAGCGGTACTGGACCATGCTCTAGAATCGCTTTATGAAACGCGCGAACATCGAATTTATCTCCTAACACGGACTCCGCCTTTTGGCGTAATCGCTTAATGGTGAGTTCGCCAATTTTGTAGGATAACGCTTGTGCTGGCCAGCTAATGTAACGATCGATCTCACTGACCACATTCAACTCTGATAATGCCGTGTTTTCAAGCATGAAATCGATAGATTTTTGGCGACTCCAGCCCTTGGCATGCATACCTGTATCAACAACAAGGCGAGCTGCACGCCACATTTCGTAGCTTAATCGACCAAATTCGTCGTAAGGTGTTTCATAAAAATCCACTTCTTTGCCCAGGTATTCAGAATATAATCCCCAGCCTTCACCGAAGGCAGAAATGTAACTATCCGTTCTAATTTTGGGTAGTCCTTCAAGCTCCATTGCCAAGGCAATTTGCAAGTGATGTCCGGGGACACCTTCATGCAGTGTTAATGCAGGTAAAGAGTAAAGCGGGCGCTTGTCTAACTTGTAGGTATTCACCCAGTAATACCCCGGCTCAGTTTCATTTGATGGGCCAATGTAACGGCCCGTTGTGTACTTAGCTGCAATACTTGCTGGCACAGGCTCAACGCCATAAGGCGTTCTTGGCAAATAAGAGAACAGTTTTGGCAGTTTGCCATCAATTCTTTTTGATAAATAGGCCGCGTAATACATTAATTCTTTTTCAGTTTTAGCGTAAAACTGCGGGTCCGTTCTTAGGAAGTGAACAAACTCTTTAAAGCTGCCTTTAAAGTCCACACTTTTAATGACTTCCTGCATTTCTGCGCGGATACGAGCCACTTCTTCAAGGCCCAAATTATGGATTTCATCCACTGTCATATTGGTCGTGGTGAAATGGGCTGCTCGGTTTTGATAGTAGGACTTCCCTTTTGGCCAATTATGCGCGGCAACGTCATCTTTACCGTTGGGAATGTACTCTTCTACTAGGAAGTCGTGAAAAGTTTTGTAAGCGGCAAATACTTTCTTTTCGATAACGGCTTTAGCCTGCTTTTGGACACGATTGGCTGCGGCTTCATCGAGGTGGTTATGAACAGATTTGAACGGACGGTAAAACGTGCTTTCAGTGACATCTTTGTTGTAAAAGTTCGCCACAGTTTCAGGCAAACCATTCATGATCACTTTAGGTTGTGTCATGCCCGTTTCAATGCCTTGTTTTAACCAGTAAATTTGCTGATCAAAATAACGAGGGAATTTACTCAAGCGAGACAGATATTGTTGGTAATCCTGCTCTTTTGTAAAGCGGTGAGTGTCTGGCAAGAAGGTTAATGAGCTAAAGAAACCAGACTCAGAAGTGAAAGGCAGCATATGCTCGCCATAAGCATAAGCGTCAATACTGTTTTTCAAAAAATACGCTTGAACTTGGTGGGTAATTTGGTCAACACGTTCAAGATCATTCATGTTGATTTTCTTTAGACGAGAAAGGAAAGCGCGGTTAGCTTTATCGATTCGCGCTAAAGTCTCAGGAGAGAGATCTTCAAGTTCGTGGTTATTCTTGGTAATGCCTTCTCTTGTTGCACTGACGGGGTATTCATCGAGATTGAATTGCCAGATTTCATCCAACAGTTGATGTAGGTCTTGTTTGGCATCTGCGAACACAGACGTTGTAAAAAGAAGTAAGCAGCTTAATAAAATTCGTTTCATAGGGCTTATGTTGTTATGTGTGAAATTCGTTCATATCATAAACCCGCGAGCAAGCAATATCTATGGCAATGGTCGTGCGAGATCAGTTTTTCGGCGTGTATATCGGGCCAGGAAATTGCGTTACTTTATCGCTCAATTCCTTAATTTTTGCTGTGCCTTGCTCTTTCACTTCATCAATTTTAATGACGCTGTGAAGTGGGATATAAGTGCGATTCACATTGTTGAATTCAGATTTCAACTTCTCATGGCTAGGATCAAGCACCAAGCTGGTGTGGGTGTCCCATACAAAATCACCAATTTCGATAAAGCCGAATAAGTTACTTTGTGAAACTTCATGAACATAGAGTTCATAATGCTCACCATTGTTAACAAACTGGATTCGGTAAAGTGTTTTAGGTTTTGCACTCATTTTAACGGCTCAGTGAAAATCAAGGATGCGCATTTTAGCTATCAAAACCGCCCTAGCCAAGCACCATTAACCAGACCACTTTGAATTGGACGAAAACAGGCGTCCGAAAATCCCGCCTTTGTCTTGTTTACTGCTGTTAATTTCCGATAGCCAAAGTTGTTTTAACATGTCTTTAGACGTGGCGTTAAAGTCTGGTGTGAAAATGTGTAGATCAGAGGTTTGTTGTACTTTCTTTACATGTTCAATTGGTCCACTTACTTGCCACAGTCCTAACAAGGTTGAATAAGAGCGAATGATCAATGATGCCACTTGTGCGCTGGTGAGCATCGGTAAGGTTTCACTTGTGGATTGCGCCAGCTGGCTTATTTTGCTTCCTACCTTATTCTTGTGCGCCAATAGTATTTCTGCATCTACATTAGGTTCGATAGTGTTACTGCTCATGCTGGCAAGGTGCATAAATGTAGGGTGTTCATTAGCATAAGAGCACACCTTATCTAGCATCGCATTTAATGTTGAAGCATCTACTTTGGGCTGTTGTTTTTCTAAAAACTGGGTATTGAATAATGCTAGCCACGCCAACAAATCGTTTTCAACAATGGCCAGAAAGATCTCTTCCTTGGTTTTGAAATACAGGTACAGTGCTCCTTTACTGATATCACATGCCTTACTGATTTGGCTGGTGGTGGGCAGGGCGACTGGGTTTTCTTGAAACAGACGCGTTGCTGCGTCAAGAATACTGAGTTTACGTACCTCTTTTGCTTCGGGGTTTCTAGCGCGTTTAAAATCTGTCATT
The DNA here is from genome assembly GCA_964228975.1 of Paraneptunicella sp. Taxonomy (GTDB): domain Bacteria; phylum Pseudomonadota; class Gammaproteobacteria; order Enterobacterales; family Alteromonadaceae; genus Paraneptunicella. The sequence continues at coordinate 12,617 of CAXRCC010000057.1, forward strand.
CTCTTATGCTGCCAAAGGTTCTAGAAGGGCGTTGGTGGCAAGGTCTAGTTCATCGGTTTGACCCGCTAAAATGGCGGTGACGGCAAAGCCTTGCACGTAGTTACAAAGCTGAAGCGCAGTGGCTTCTATGTTTAAAGTGGCTTTCACTTGTTGTTGCTCTAATCCTTTTTCAAGACACCCGATAAAACCAATTTCGAGCCTATCGATGTGGTGACGGCCTATTTCTCTGACTTGCTCATCGTCAAATCCAAGCTCTGTGACGATGTTAACCAACAAGCAGCCTCTGCCTTTAACGAGCTGAATGTAGTCTTTAAAGAAGGTGTGAATGGAAGGAAGACCGGTATTTTGTTCTAAATGCGCAAAGACGGGATCCAAGTGCGTTTGAATATAATGCTCTAGCACTCGGTATAAAAACGCTTGTTTACTGCCAAATTCCATATAAAAACCACGCCGATTGAAGTCAGTTCGGGCAATGATTTCATCCATTACTGCACCATTGTATCCATGCTCTAGAAACACCTGAATCGCATTGGACAACACTTCTTCTACACTATAAAGCGCTTGCCTGGCCATATTTTGTTCTCAAAGAATAGCTGTTCTTTGAGCTTAAAGTATTAATTTCATCAGTCAAGCTGGAAAAATATACACTGATCACATACTGTGGCTTTTCAGACAGTGAAAAAATAATTAAAAGAGACCTAAAAATGAAGCACTTACATCGGTACGTTGCTGCTGCATCGATAACGATTTTGTCTCTCGGTATTCTTGGTCAAGCACAGGCCAAAACATTACCAGAAACGAATATTGATGCGATAAAGGCGCACCTAACATTTCTCGCACACGATGAACTAAGAGGTAGGGAAACGGGCACACCCGGCCATGAAATTGCCTCTTTATACATTGCCTCTCAATTTAAACAGTTTGGACTTCAGCCAAAAGGAGAAAATGGCACCTACTTTCAGCGTGTTCCTTTTCGACATGCTTTGTTGGACCAAGATTCCCCCTCGTTAAATTTACGAGTAGGGGAGACCAATCACACCTTAGAATACCCCAAGCAGTATTTGACTTTTTCCAATGTGAATCACCCCGAAGCACTGATGAAAGGCGATATCGTTTTTGTAGGATACGGTATCGTTGCGCCTGAGTTGAATCATGACGATTACCAAGATTTAGACGTTGAAGGCAAAATCGTAGCGGTGCTTTCTGGGAAGCCTAAGTTTTTCCCAAGTGAAGAGGGGGCGCACTTTGCATCAGGCCGTCAAAAAGCGAAATATGCGGTGGAAAGAGGCGCAAAAGGGATCATTTCATTGAGTACGCCTCTTGCGGAAAAAGTACGCCCTTATGCACGTTTCTTAACGAATTTGCATTCCCCTTCATTGCGCTGGTTAAAGCAAGACGGTACGCCTGCTTCGAGTTACCCACAAATTCAGGGAAGTGCTTATTTCAGCAAAGAAGCGGCAGAGATCTTATTTGAAGGAGCCGAGAAAAGTCTCAGTGATATTTACGCGATTCTAGAAGAAGACGGCGTGCCAAAAGGCTTTCCGCTAAGCGCGAATGTTGAGATGTCTTCTAAAACGCAATACAAAGCGATCTCCAGTCCAAACGTGATTGGTTTAATAGAAGGTAGTGACCCTAAGCTTAAACATGAATATGTGGTGTTTTCCGCACACAGTGATCACACAGGTGTGGCGAAAACGGTGAAGAAAGACCGCATTAATAATGGTGCGATGGATAACGCTAGCGGCACAGCGGTATTGTTGGAAACAGCCCGTGTTTTCAGCCAAATGCCAGCTCCTAAACGTTCCATTTTATTCGTTGCAGTGACAGCGGAAGAGAAAGGGTTATTGGGCTCTGACTACTATGCTAGCAATCCAACGGTGCCTGTGACATCGATGGTGGCAAACATTAATCTCGATATGCCAATCTTGTTGTGGGACTTTATGGATGTGATTGCATTTGGAGCAACGCACAGTAATCTATCGGACACGGTATCCAATGCAGCAGGCCGTTTAGGGTTAAAACTGAGCCCAGATCCTTGGCCAGAACAAGCTATTTTTACACGCTCTGATCACTACAGCTTTGTTAAACAAGGTGTGCCATCTGTCTTTTTAGCGCCCGGCCTTGCCACTACAGAAAGCCCGGATGCAGGAGCTAAAATATTCGCAGATTTCTTCGCGACTAAGTACCACATGCCAGCAGACGAGTTTCACGATGACTTTAATGACAATGCCATTAAAAAGTTTGCTGATGTGAATGTGATGATCGGTGATGAAGTGGCGAATCAGCCTATTAAGCCTGCTTGGAACAAAGGCGACTTCTTTGGTGATACGTTTACCAAGCGTTAATTAGCCTAGGTGGGTTCATCTTGGTGTAAATAACAGAAATAAAAAAGCTCCGTATCTTAATGTTTCGACAGCATTTTAATGCTACGGATCACATAAGGTGAAAGGAGCCTTTATTTTTTGCGCTTAAGCGCTAGTCAAAGAATCGGCTGCGAATAAACGACCATTGTCCAGAAAAGCTTTCTGTTGGTCTTTGAGAGAATTCTGAGCGAACAAACTGGCTGATTCTTCCATCAACAAAACAAATCAAAAAGTTAGCAATGAGTGTTTCGTCAGTGGGGAGCGCTTTACCTTCGCGCAGTTTTCTTTCTCTTAGAATTTGGCGTAGCTGCGTTTCTAAGCGATCAAACAACTGTGCTATGCGAGTTCTTAGCCTTTCTTGTTCGCCTTGAAGTGCATCGCCGTTAAGAATTCGACTGATACCAGGATTTTTCTCTGCAAATCCAAGAATCAAATGCAAAATAAGCTGGCAACGAGTGATGGTATCTTTTTCTTCATCAAGAATTTTGTTAATCCGGCTAAAGAGTGTTTCTTCGATGAACTCTATTAAGCCTTCAAACATGCGCGCCTTACTCGGGAAATGACGATATAAAGCCGCTTCAGATACACCCACCTCAGCTGCAAGTTTTGCTGTTGTGATCCTCTGTCCATGACTCGTCTCTAGCATGCTTGCTAGACATTGAAGAATTTGACCTCGACGATTGTTCTTTTTATTCGCAGGCATAGTCTTTCCTGTTTAGTGGGTGCCAGAGGAGCCGAAGCCGCCTTGTCCCCTTTCACTGCTGGTAAAGTCTTGCACAATATCAAACTGTGCTTGAACAACAGGCATGAATACCAATTGGGCAATTCGTTCACCCGGTTGCATGGTAAAGGTTTCTTGCCCTCGATTCCACACTGAAACCATAAGTTCTCCTTGATAGTCAGAATCAATGAGACCTATAAGGTTGCCTAAAACAATGCCTTTTTTATGCCCTAAACCCGAGCGGGGAAGGATGGTTGCGCAAAGGCTGGGGTCGCCGATATAAATCGCTAATCCTGTTTTAACAAGGTGTGTTTCACCTGGCTGAACCACTAAAGGTTCATCTAAACAGGCGCGTAAATCCATTCCTGCGGATCCCGGTGTTGCATAATCTGGTAGTGGAAATTCGTTACCAATTCGTGGATCTAGGATTTTTACATCAATTTTGTGCATCGTAATAATGTTCTGATATGAGTTGTAATAATTGAGTGGCTAATGTGAGCTTGTCGGCTCTGTCTAGAGTGATGTCGCCGTTTTTCCAGAATACATGAAGCTGATTATCATCGCTGTTAAAACCAATCTCTTTTTGAGAGACATCGTTAGCAGCAATCATATCTAGCCCTTTGCGTTCGAGTTTATCTTTGGCATAACCACTGACATTTTGCGTTTCTGCTGCAAACCCAACAGTAAATGGTGCCTTATCAAGTGCAGCGACAGACGCAAGAATGTCGGGATTACGAACAAAAGTCAGCGTCAGTTCTATATTACTTTTCTTAATTTTGTGATCAACCGACTCGGTGGGTTTGTAGTCAGCTACTGCTGCACAACCAATAAAGATGTCCGCGTCGTTTACTTCGTTCATCACTGCATTGAGCATGTCTTCGGCAGTCACCACTTTATGAAGTGTTGCTACATGAGGAGGCTGAATATTGACTGGGCCTGCAACCAATACAACCTCAGCGCCCATTAACTGAGCGGCTCTGGCTAAAGCAAAGCCCATTTTTCCCGAGCTGTGATTCGTGATGTATCGCACCGGGTCAAGATGCTCACGTGTAGGGCCAGCAGTAATCACGATTTTTTTGCCTTTAAGGATAGGCTGAATAAGGCTTTTTGCTAGCTCAGACACTAAGTTTTCGGGTTCCACCATACGACCTGGACCCACATCGCCACAAGCCTGCTCGCCTTGGGCCGGGCCGAAGATACCAACGCCCCTGTCTGACAATACTTGCATGTTGTCCATTGTGGCTTGTGCTTGCCACATTTGCTGGTTCATTGCAGGCGCAATATAGATGGGAGCGGGAGTTGCCAAACATAACGTCGATAACAAATCATCGGCCATCCCGTGAGCCATTTTCGCAATAAAGTTCGCGGTAGCTGGTGCAATAAGCAGAACATCAGCCCACTTAGCTAATTCGATATGACCCATCGCTGCTTCAGCAGCAGGATCGAGCAAATCATCGGAAACAAGGTTGCCAGAAACTGCCTGGAGAGAAAGAGGACTAACAAAAGACTTTGCTGAATCAGTCATTACGACTTTTACTTCTGCGCCCTGTTGTTTGAGCTTGCGGACCAAATCCGGAGTCTTATAGGCTGCAATACCGCCGGTGATCCCTAATAAAACCTTTATATTGTGCAACGAAGCCATACTGTGTCTTATTGGAAATTCAAAATCTTGGAGCGAAGATTAACATTATTGACCCTTGTCTGTCCTATTTGCTATGGTGTTTTTGCTTAATTTATATCAAGGAAGATACATATGAATATACGGGAATGGCCCAAGCACGAGCGCCCTCGTGAAAAGTTATTAATGCAAGGGGCGGCTTCTCTATCCAATGCTGAACTCTTAGCAATTTTCTTAAGAACAGGCACCCAAGGCGTTACAGCGGTGCAACTTGCCATGCAGCTGTTGAATGACTTTGGCTCGCTTAATACGCTCATGTCATCAGAACTCGATGCTTTTTGTCAAAAGAAAGGGCTAGGCGTGGCTAAATACACTCAGTTGCAAGCCGTACTAGAACTGTCTCGTCGTTATCTAGAAGAAGAGCTAAAACGGCCTGCACAGTTTAACAGTGCTGCCGACACCAAATATTTTTTAACGAGCAAGTTACAGCATGAAACACGAGAAGTTTTTGCGGTTCTACTCCTCGACTCCCAACATCAGTTAATCCGTTACGAAGCCGTATTCAAAGGCGGTATTAGCAGTGCAAATGTGTACCCAGGAGAACTGGTGAAGCTGGCATTATCCAATAATGCTGCGGCAATTGTGCTAGCCCATAACCACCCTTCGGGGATTTCGGAGCCGAGTTTAGCGGATCAACAAATCACTGACAGAATTAAAAAAGCCATGGCGCTGGTGGATATAAAAGTGCTGGATCACATTGTTGTTGGGAGGGGAGAATGCACGTCTTTTGCACAAAGAGGCTACCTTTGATCAAACTTTTTGCTTGTATAACGGCCGCTTTTACTGTATAAAATGCGCCC
>CAXRCC010000058.1:0-4132 GCA_964228975.1 Paraneptunicella sp.
GATTGCCTCTGGTGCAATGCCGCCAGAATTAAACTGATTGACCGGAATATAATGCGTTGTGTCTCGAACCACGACAAACCCTTCGCCGGAGTCGCGGTGACTTTGTGTTGTATATAAATAACGTCCGTTACTTGAAAACACGCCATGACCACAAAGCTTTGAATGCGTTCCACTTTCGATGGTTTTCACAACGGTGCCATCAATAAAGTTCACTTCCAACGCAACAGAGTGTGGCGCAGCGGTAAAAATAAGTGCATGACCGGGTTTATGAGGAATGGCAAGAGAGGCACATCCCTGAGCAGGCAATGGAATTTGCTTGAGTAATTCACCGCTTTGTGAAATCGCAACAGCTAAAAAGTCGCCGTTGTCGTGGCGTACTGTACTGATAAGCCATTGCGTCTGTTTGTGATGACTGCAGGCTGGAATCAATGCCGTTGCTGCTACAGTGCAGCTCATTCCGAGGAGAAAGCTGCGTCGATCAAGCCCGTTAGATACTGCCATTGAATGCTAATCCTAAAAAAATTACCAAGGCTACTCTCGTTTTCTCATTATTAGATTGTACGAAAATAGTCTAATTGCAAGAGAACTTACGGCTTTTAATCATCAAATGCAAATGAGAATAGTTAACAATAATGAGAATGGGTTTCTCAAAGCGAAAATAGATTGCGTGTTGCTTTTCACTTCTTTTCAAAGTAGATGGATTTTTAATCATGTTGCAACAACAGGTTAACATATTGTTATATAGCGAGATTTACTTGATTTTCATAAAATCCATTGAAAAATAATTACCTGTATAAACAAGTTCAATTAACTTTGATATCGAATGTTAATTTTTTGCAATTAAAATCCGGTAATTACGCGGTTAAGTACCTAGCTAAATGTTCTAGCTTATAACGGCAAATCGCTTCATTTCATTGATTTGAGTCGTGCATTCGTATGTTTTTAAGAGTTACCACGAAAAGGCACTTGCTAGCGGGTATTTTTCATGTTTATGATGTCTTTCCAATCAACTTAACGAATAAAGGTAATCTTGTGAGCCAGTGGCAACCCGATTCATGGCGCAATTTCCCTATATTGCAACAACCAACGTATGAAGATAAGGCTAAATTAGACAGTGTTGAGAATGAACTCAAACGATTTCCGCCTTTGGTTTTTGCTGAGGAAACCCGTGAGCTGTATCGTCAATTGGCTGATGTGTCTCAAGGGAAAGGCTTTTTACTTCAAGGCGGTGACTGCGCTGAGTCATTCGCTGAATTTAATGCACCCAAAATTCGTGATACGTTTCGCGTCATTTTACAAATGGCGATTGTGTTAACGTTTGCAGGCCGTTGTCCGGTAACCAAAGTTGCGCGTATGGCGGGGCAATATGCTAAACCGCGTTCTTCTGATTTAGAAACCATCGATGGCGTATCGTTACCGAGCTATCGCGGCGATATTATTAATAGTTTTGAGTTTACCGAGGCGTCGAGAAGACCTGACCCTCAACGCATGATCGATGCTTATCATCGCTCGGCGGCAACACTGAACTTATTGCGTGCTTTTGCTCAAGGTGGTTTGGCCGATTTACATCAAGTCAATCGCTGGAATATGACCTTCGTTGAAAATAACCCTTTGAAAGATCGCTATCAAGATATGGCGAACCGTATTCAAGATACGCTTTCATTCATGGATGTTATTGGCCTTAATTCGGCGAATACGGCTGCGTTGCACGAAACCAGCCTGTTTACTTCTCATGAAGCCTTGTTATTGAATTATGAACAAGCGTTAACCCGTGTTGATACGCTAACAGACAAATGGTACGACTGTTCTGCTCACATGATTTGGATTGGTGAGCGTACGCGCCAGTTAGATCATGCGCATTTAGAGTTCTTCCGTGGCATTCATAACCCAGTGGGTGTGAAAGTCGGCCCTTCAATGGAAGAAGATGAGCTGATTCGTTTAATCGATGCTATCAACCCGGAAAATGATCCTGGTCGTTTAACACTGATTACCCGCATGGGCGCGGATAAACTGGAGCAGAATTTGCCACGTTTATTACGTCGAGTGAAGGCAGAGGGGCGTCATGTCGTGTGGAGTTCTGATCCCATGCATGGCAATACCAAGAAGGCGTCTAGCGGTTATAAAACACGTAACTTTGATGACATTCTTAGCGAAATTAAGCAGTTCTTTGCTGCTCACAAAGCAGAAGGAACGCATGCTGGTGGTATTCACTTAGAAATGACAGGGCAACACGTAACGGAGTGTACGGGTGGAGCCTATCAAATCAGTGAAAGCGACTTAGCTGAATGCTACCAAACACACTGTGATCCGCGCCTAAATGCAGATCAAGTACTGGAAATGGCATTCTTAGTTGCTGATCATCTACGCTCGGATGTGTAATCAATAAAACGCGATTGTTCTTTTTGCGGTCAAACGCAGTAAAAGAAATAAAGTGAACTGAATAGAAAAAGCCAGCAAAGGTGAATGCCTAGCTGGCTTTTTTTGTACGTGGCTCAGGCTACCTAGGGCTTAGTATTTACGGCGCTCTAAGCCAGTTTCTGCCAATATTTTTGCTGAAATTTCCTCAATTGAGAAATGGGTACTGTTTAGAAAGGGGATTCTTTCTTTTCGGTACAGGTTTTCCACTTCCCTTAATTCCATTCTGCATTGCTTAATTGAAGCATAACGACTGTTTGCTCTGCGTTCAGAGCGTATTTGGTGCAAGCGTTCTGCTGAAATAGAAAGGCCAAACAGCTTCTTTTTATAGGCGCGAAGCGAAGGTGGCAGTTTCAACGTATCGCCCATGTCTTCTTCAGTAAAGGGATAGTTTGCCGCGCGAATACCGTATTGCAATGCCAAATATAAGCTGGTGGGGGTTTTACCTGAACGGGACACACCCACGAGAATGATATCGGCGCTGGCGTAATCTTTTAAGTTTGAACCGTCGTCGTTAGCCAATGCAAAGTTGATGGCTTCGATACGATTATCATACGTTTTTTCGTGAATACTGTGAGTTCGATGCTTCTCTGGTTTAGAAGGCACACCCAACACTTTTTCTAGTGGCGCCACGAAATGATCCAAAAAGTTGTAGTTAATTCCGGGAGAGCTGGCGATGATTTCTCTGATCTCTGGGTTAACGACGGTGTAAAACACCAAAGGCCGTTCGTTCAGATCTTGGAAACTTTCAGATATTTTCTTTACGATGCTTTCGGCTTTCTCAACAGTTTCAACGAAGGGAACGGTCTTGTGCTCAAATTCTGTAGGGAATAAAGAAAGTAGGGCATGACCAAAAACTTCCGCTGTGATGGCAGTACCATCAGATATGTAAAAGGCTGTACGCACGGGGGCTCCTTAGTTACTTGCCGTTATTATTATTGGGCTTTTGTCGTTTGGTTTATCATATACAGGGCAAAAATTGATGTATAGCTTTGCCGAATATGAGCATATTTATCTGGTGTTAATGGGAGAAATAATTACCTCTCCTTACTTGATTAAATAGTCAAGATTTTTCAGTAATGTAGTAATTTAATTACAGCATAAAATTAAATTTTACTTCCTGTGCAAGGGCATTCTAAAATTCACGCCGCATCAGCGTTAAGAGCTTATTCACCCCTCTTATTTTGAGCATTAATTAAGGCAATATTAAAGCTTAAATAAAATGATTATTTTTAAAAAAAGGGCGTGACAATTTATCTCATTACGTTTCTTCGGTAGAGATAATATTAGCGGGTTGGATAAATCTTAATGTTCGTGCTGTGAAATTTTCATTTTGATACGACAATTAGTAGTAAATCATATTTCATTGAATGCGGGAGGTTCGCGAGTGGGCGACTATGTTCTGTGGTACCAAGAGTTAGGTATGGGTGATGTTGGACGAGTAGGCGGGAAAAACGCCTCTCTAGGTGAGATGATCTCGAACCTGGCGAATGCAGGAGTACAAGTTCCTGGCGGGTTTGCAACAACCGCTCATGCATTTAACGAATTTCTGGACCAAAGCGGTTTAGAAAAGCGAATCCATGACGCGCTTGATGTTTTGAATGTCGAAGACATAAATGCATTAGCAGAAACGGGCAAAAACATTCGTCAATGGATTTTGGATACGCCATTCCAACCTCAATTAGAAACAGCTATCAAAGAAGCATTTGAACAGCTT
>CAXRCC010000059.1:0-10860 GCA_964228975.1 Paraneptunicella sp.
ATACGGCGACCACCGAGATCTACACAGTGAGAGACACTCTTTCCCTACACGACGCTCTTCCGATCTTTCAATACAGATTGTGCAAAACGCTGTTGTTCAGCCATAGCGGCTTGGTTAAATTGCTGAACTGAAGACGGATTAGCGCTCACGCCTGTGTTAATAGGCTTAGTTGGGCCTTTACTATTGGCGTTTTCGCGCTTCATTTGTGCTGTGGTTGCTTTCACTAAATCATACTTGGATAACATGCTCTGAGGCTCGGGAAACGCAACAGTTCCGCCGCTTCGGTGAGGATTGCCTCGGCTTAAATTTCCCTGAAATGCTTCGATATGTTGCGCGCCATGCGATGCGGTGGGCACGGCAAGTCCGTCCATCATGTTTAACCGTAACGCCGTTTGAGGATCCATGCCGGTTTGGGTGACCATATCGGCAGTAATTTTAGCTGTGGCGCGTTGCATTTCTTTGGCTTGTTGCGAGTTGCCCTGATTAGGAATAAAGGCGTGTACCGCGTGTTTTTCTCTTGTAACCGCGGGGCCGTGACCGTGTTCTTGCCGTGCCCGTTGGCTATTACCAATCGTATTTCCCTGTACATTAACATGATACGCCGATGGGGCGCGATTGCCCTGATCCACGGTTAAAAATGTGGTTTGTCGCTGCGCTGTGGGTGGCTGAGCAACACTGGTGTGATTAGCAGTTGTGCCTGTTCGTTGCGCTTCTTTTGAGGTTGCGCCTTGTTTGGGCACTCTTGGAGGAGGGTTCATAATTTGCACCTTTTTTGAGCGAAGTCTTTTTATAAATAACACAAGCATTCCGCTTTTCAAGGTAAAACCAGAAAACTTTATCTTATTGTTTTAAAACATAAAATTTCCTGTTTTTATATCTAGGGCTTCGTTGCCGCAGTGAGGTTAACTTCCCCTAACAGTGCGCCATTGCACGCCATTTCTTGCTTCCCGCCAAATACGCTGCCAAACAGTGAGGCTTTTATACCCTACCCGGCTATTTTTGCATTTTAACAAAGCCAATAAAAACAATGTGTTAGCCAGTTTGAACGCTTGGCATGTTTTGTGAGTAGTCGAAGGCTGGTTCACGAAAATCAACCTCTACATGGATAAACACATGGCATCACATTTAAACGTTGAAAATATCGCCAAGGAGATAAAAGAGTATTTCCAAGGCAACCCAAATGCGGGCGACACCGTCGATGGCATAGCCAATTGGTGGGTCACCAAACAAAGTTTGAACGACGCAAAAGACCTCGTACAACAAGCTTTGGAATTCTTAGTTTCCAAAGGCGAACTGCATAAGCGGGAGTATGGTGGACGCGTCATTTATGTTCGAGAAGCACTTCACTAGTGCCTCATGTAGTACGCAAGATTGATATTAACGGAGGCTAGTCGAATGTCGGATAGCAACAGCATACAACACAAGTTAAGCAGAGTTCGTCCACCCAGGGTGCAAATCACCTACGATGTGGAAACCGGTGGCGCGCTCGAGAAAAAAGAGCTGCCCTTTATCGTAGGGATTTTAGCGGATTTATCCCAAAGTTCAGTGATACCGAAAAAACCTATCAGTGAGAAAAAACTCATTCAAATTGATAGGGATAACTTCAACAAAGTGATGAAATCCATTGAACCTCGGGTAAAAACCAAGGTGAAAAACACCCTCGCACAAGCAGCGGGTAGCGGTGGTCGTCAGCCTTCGGATTTAGTGGTGGATGTGCCCTTTATGAACATCGATCACTTCGACCCTGTTACCGTGGTTAAACGTGTGCCAGAGCTGAATACCCTGTTTGGTGAACGCAGCCGATTACGTGACTTTTTATCCAAGCTTGATGGCAACGATGCCCTGAATAATATCTTGGTTGATATCTATCTTGATACTGCGCGTAAAGACGCCCTTATAGCCAGTGTGGACGCCGCCAGCGATTTAGATGATTTGCGCCAACAGCGCGATGCCGACCAAATCTCTCATGATCAATTTGATGCAGCGCTACGACAGGCGTTTCATGCTGAAATTGATGATCAGGACCGCTTTAACAACGAGGCGATGAACCCTGATATCAAGCTCATGCTAACCGTGGGGCAATTGATTCTGGAACCCTCTCAAACGGCCTATGCTTTGGAGCTGATTGCCGAATATGTAGAGCAAGTGCTAAAGCTTGAAGCCAATGCATCACAAAGCGCTGCTACAAACAACACTGGGAGTGACACCACAGAAGCCAGTGCCGACGACAGCGCCGGAACGGATGACGCCAGTGCTGATGCAGAAGGTGGCGACACGGCCGTTGCTACGGCAAACCAAGATGATGACGTGAACATTGTTAAGATTGCCATGAAGATCATCGCGCGCAAAGACAGCGCCATTAGCCGTCAACTTAACTACATCATTCACAGCCCTGCATTTCAGGCTTGTGAAGCCACGTGGCGCGGTTTGCACTTTTTGGTCATGAACACGGAAACCAACAACAAGTTGAAGTTAAAAGTGTTGGATGTGTCTCGTGACGATTTATTCAAAGATCTCGATAAAGCCGTAGACTTCGACCAAAGCACCCTATTCAAAATCATTTACGAAGAAGAATATGGCACTTTTGGTGGCGAACCGTACAGCGTATTAATTGGCGATTACCAATTCGGTCGCAAGCCTGCTGACATTAAGTTTTTGGAGATGATCAGTGGCGTCGCTGCTGCGGCGCACGCGCCTTTCATTGCTTCGGCCTATGCAGAACTGTTCGATTTAGAAGAATTTGGCAGCCTGCATAAACCGCGTGATCTAAGCAAAATTTTCGACAGTGCAGAGCTGATTCAATGGCGTGCATTTCGTGAAAAAGAAGACTCTCGCTATGTCACCCTTACCTTGCCAAGAGTGATGTTACGCCTGCCTTATCATCACGAGAAAAACCCGGTTGAAGGCATTTATTTTGATGAAGATGTGGCCGTGACCTTGCTGGATGAAAACGATCAGCCTATCACCTTTAACGATCCGGCAGATGATCACGTTTTACTGGAAAAAACGCGTAAAGCCGTTGATGCCAAGAAAATGCTGTGGGGAAATCCCGCCTATGTCTTAGGGCAGCGTATTACACAGGCGTTTTCGTTGCACGGTTGGACCGCTGCGATTCGCGGTGTTGAAGGCGGTGGCTTAGTGGAAGGCTTACCCGCGTATACCTTTGAAACCGAAGACGGCGACTTAGCCTTAAATTGCCCAACGGAAGTGTCGATTACCGACCGTCGTGAAAAAGAGTTAGACGGGCTGGGCTTTATGGCAATTTGTCACTGCAAAGGCACGAACAAAGCCGCGTTTTTCGGTGGACAAAGCACCAACAGTCCAAAGCAGTATTTAACCGATAGCGCCACGGCCAATGCGCGCATTTCATCGATGTTGCCTTATGTGTTGTCGGCTTCGCGCTTTGCCCATTACATCAAGGTGTTGATGCGGGAAAAAATAGGCAGTTTCATGACGCGCCAAAACGTTGAAAACTACCTCAATACCTGGATTGCTCAGTACGTGTTGCTCGACGACACGCCACCACAACATATCAAAGCCAAATACCCGCTTCGCGAAGCGCGCATTGATGTGACGGATGTGCCTGGAAAACCCGGTGCGTACCGCGCCACGGTATTTTTGCGACCGCACTTCCAGCTGGATGAGCTTTCGACGTCCATTCGATTGGTCGCGGATCTTCCATCCTAATCAACCCACTAAGAGGAAAACATTATGGACTTAGTCCTTTTAAAACCCGGCTTAGCCGATTTAGCCGGCGCCAGCCTCATAGACGGTGAGTTGGTGGATGCAGGTGATGATTTATCCGGCTGTATTGAGCTGGTATCCATGCACTTTGGCATGAAGCAGCAAATGACCACTGATGTGAGCAATGCCGCGCGGACCTCTGGTCGTCCGGCACTGCATGACATCACGGCGGTGAAGTATTTAGATAAAACCTCGCCGCTGCTGTACAAGCATTGTTTGTCAGCCGCGCCCATTGATGATGGCTCTGAACCAACACAACTGTTTTTGTGCCGCAATGCCAATATGGACGGGGACGGTAATAGCATCATTGGTAACATCATGACGGTAAAGCTTTACAACTGCATGATTAGCTCTGTTGAGGCCCAGTCGCATCCTAACGACATGGCCACCGAGCAAATTACGCTGAATTTTACCGATATTGAATGGACCACTTCGCATCAAGATAGCCAAGCGATGATCACCGGTAGCTTTGTGTACTCGTGGAGCGTGGCACGTAACCGAGGTCCAATGTAATGCGCCGTTTCTTCTTTGACCGACTCACTCAGCCTAATTTAGCGATGCCGTTAGATGAAGACGCGCGCCTTGCTTTATTGCGTGAGTCGGTGAGAGAAGAGTTACAGCGATTGGTTTCCGGACGAACTTATTTTGCGGGTTTTCAAGCCGCTGATGCCGGAACCAAAAATATATTGAACTGGGGCGTAGATCACCCCGTGGATTTTGGGGGAAGCGTGACCGAAGTGAAACGCCTCACTCATCAAATTCTTGATGCCATTCACACCTTTGAGCCAAGAATTAAACACCCTAAAGCCGTTGTGGTTGGCGACACAGCGCATATTAAACATGCGCAATTACGCATCAGTGGCGTCATTGAAGTGGACGGCGTAAGCGACAGCTTTGAGCACCACTTTCCGATTGCAGGAGGGGACGCATGAGTCGTTCACAAGAGCAATTAACCGACTATTTTAAAGCGGAACTTGCGGACCTACGCAACGATGCCATTGAGTTTGCAAAAAAGCATCAAGACATCGCCTCCGAACTGGCCATTTCCGATTACAACGGCGAGTCGCGGGATCCACACGTGGAAATGCTGCTTCAATCCTTTGCTTGGATGACCGGGCGATTGCGTCAAAACTTAGAGGCCGAAACCCAACAATTGCCCGCCATGATGTTGCAGCAATTGTATCCGCAATTGGTCAGCCCCATGCCATCGATGTCGATTATGGAATGTGATGTCAACGGCGCCGATGCCGATTTTGTCGACGGTTACCCGTTTCAAGGGGAGCGATTATTTGAGCCCACGCAACTTGCGGATAACACAGGTTTGCCCCAAGAGCTGAGCTTATGCCGTTTTTCCTCGTGTCACCAACAAACCTTGTGGCCCGTGAAAGTGAAGCAAGTAAAGCGTGCGCCCCTGAATAAAAACAAAGACGCCCTCACCTATTTTCCTAAAACCCAAAGTATTTTAAGCGTGGATATTTGTGCCATGCCAGAAGGGAAAGCGTTTGATCAACCCGTGACCCAACCACTGCGTTTCTACATTAATTTAGCGCCCACCGAGAAGTACCGTTTCTACGATTTCCTCGCAAAGCATTTTATTGGTTTAGTGGTGTACGACGAACACCAAAACCGAGTGAAAAAACTCGATAAAAGCGTGCTGAGTTTTGCTGGGTTTGGCGACAACGAGCGTTGTTTACCCGCCACGAAACAGCAAGATTTCGCGCTTACTTTGTTGCTAGATTTCATGAACTTCCCTGAAAAGTTCATGTTTTTCGATTTAAGTGGACTGGAGCAGATAAACATTGGTACCGGCTTAAGCATTAAAATGTTGTTCAGCCAACCGTTTCCCAGTGGTTTGAATTTTCAAGGTCACTCGCTCAAGTTGAACTGCATTCCCGTGGTGAATTTATTCACGAAAACCACCGAGCCTGTGCCGCTGACGTTAAAAGATTACCGCTATAAGCTTTACCCCAGCAGAGAACATTACAACGCGTTTGAAATCTATCGTATCAATCAAGTGTTCTCGATGAATCGGCGCGGTGAATCACGTCAGCTCATGCCGTTTTTCAGCTTGTCCCATCCGGCGTCGAAGGCATCTGATTACCGTTGGAAGTACCAAATTGAACCGTCTCAGAATAAGCGTTTTACTGGCACAGAAACCTTTATCTCGCTATTCAACAAAGAGTTCGATCGAGACACCCCGCAAGGCGAAACCATTTATGCGCAAACCTTATGCTGCAACCGTGCCATGAGCGAGCGTTTTCCCGTTGGGCAAGCGTTTAAAGTCATTGGAAGTTCGCCTATTTCCAATGCGCGATTAGTGATTCGCCCTACCCGTTATCGCGGCGTAAAAAGTAATCATCAGCATATGTGGAAAGTGCTGTCTCACTTATCCGCTTATTATGTGTCATTAACCGACAATCATCTCGCGCAGCGCACGTTAACCGCCATTTTGGACTTATACGCCGATGCGGATAATCCAATGAATCAACAGTACATCGACAGCATTGAAAGCTTCGAAGCGCATCAGGATGTTTACCCGGTGCAAAAGCACGGCTGGCGCGGTTACTACCACGGTGTGAATTTTAAGCTGACGCTCAAACCGAAAGACTACGACGCCATTAGCCCAATGCTCTTTGGCAATGTATTAACTCAGTTTTTAGCCCTGTTTAACCATGTGAACGCGTTTGTTCGCATGGAACTTTCTATTGGCAATCAAAAGGTACATGAATGGAAGCCCATTTGCGGTCACAAAAAGCTGGCTTAGACTTTTTGACGTCTCAAGCGGAAGAGCTGAATTTTTATCAGGCAGTGCGTTTGTTGGAAAATCAAGCCAATCGCGGTGTGGTGCCGCCCAAAATTCAGTATCACTCTGTGAATACGCAAGCCTTTACACCCAATGCGGTGGCGGGTGTGGTGCCAACATCGCACCATACACAAGTGCAGGTAAATAGCTTCGGGTTATTAGGGCAACAAGGCCCGGTGCCCGACATTTTTTCTGAAATCATTCAGCGCAACGCAGAGCTTGGAAACAAAGGCCCAGAAGCGTTTTTAAACCTGTTTAATCACCGCTTTGTAAAATTGTTATTTGATATTAAAAAGCAGTTGGATCCCATGTTGTTTAACGACAATTTAGCAGATTCAACGTTATACAAATTTGCCCACGCGCTCTTCGGTTTATGGACCGAAGAGATGCATGAAAAGCTGCCTTTGAACTTGTCTCAATTGCTCGGTTTTTGCTTGCTCTTCATTGGTAACAAACAAAACTATTCCTCGTTAAAGCAGGTGTTGGAAAGCGTTTTACAGTGCGAAGCTTCCATTGAACCTTGTGCTGGCGCATGGCGACCGCTGCCCAGTCAATATCAGGCTAAACTCGGCAGCCGCGATGCAGTGTTAGGTGAAGGTATCGGGCTGGGATGCCGCTATTGGGACAACCAAGCGGGCATCGACCTGCATTTAAAAGTGAAGTCTTTGCCTGCGTGCGCCGCGCTGCGCCCTGGTGGCAAAAAGCATCAAGCCTTGGTGTCGTTACTTTCGTTTTTAACCGATGGGCATTATGCGCTAAATGTGACCTTGAGCGTACCTTGGCGCTGTATTCCACAAAGCGAAGTGATCGCGCAATCAGGGCTGATGATCTTGGGTAACACCTTGTGGTTGAAAAGCGATACTGCTGAAAAAGAAAAAAGCAGCGCGAATACCGCTGATCCAGAGCTTAAAACTCGTGAAAAAGCACGTGCTCGAGCACATGTGCAACGTCAGCAAACCCATCGGCAACCGACTACAAACGCACACGAGGACAAGTCGGATCGCGTGTACCCGGCATTCACAGTTTATCCTTCGCTAGCGGCTAATTTTTCAGATTCTTCGGATTTTTCAGACGATGCGTTTACTGCGCGAAACGGAGGTGAACAATGAAGTTTATCACCGGGCAAAATACCGAACAGTTGATTGAAACCGTTGACTATTTAAGCCAGCCTTCCCCAACGCCGAAGGATTTTACGCCAGCGCCGCGCTGCAGCTTAGATTTTATGATTGAGCTGGATGATGGCACACAGCTTGGTGATACCGTGTTTCGCATTCAGCATTTTTCGGGCAGTGAGTCTTTGTCTCAGCTGTTTGACTTCTCCGTAACATTACATGCCAACACGTATACATCAAGCGGACTGGATCAGCCTTGGGGTAATTTGGTGGCGAATCAATACGGTCGTTTGTTGAGTGAAGGTGGCGCAACGTCGCAAAAAATCGACTTTTCCCAAATTTTGGGGGCAAAAGCCAGTATTCGCATGGGCCTGCCGGAAACCAGCGAAGACGTTAGCACAGGCAGTTACCCAAACGATCGCCCAGTTGTGTTTTTTAACGGCATCATTACTAACTTTTCTATGACGCAACGCGGCGTATATCAGGCCAGCATCAAACCTGCTTTATACAAATTGTCGTTGCAAAATAACTATCGGCTGTTTTCTCAGCAAACCATTTTAGATGTGGTGATGCAGGTTTTATCGGAAAACAACATCGATTTTAATCGCGCTGAATTAGAAGCCAAACCCAACAAAATTATCTGCGGCCTTGCCAATTATCGCAAACAAGATTGGTTGCAAGCAGGCGAAACCGACTTGGCTTTTTTACAACGGCTCATGGGCAAGGTGAACCTGTTTTATTACTTCAAACACAGCGATAACAAACATGAAATGGTGATTGCGGACCAGCCCTATTACCAGAGCATTTATCAGCGCAGCGTTTCCGCCAGCAGTGGCAAATTTGAAGAAACGGAACAGTTAAAGCCTTTGTATTTAAGCTTTACGCAGCAGCAATCGTCAGACAGAGACGACTACATCACACAGTTCAGCTATCAGCAGAATTTAACCACCTCTGGCATTAAAACGGTGCTGGCGCAAAAAGAAGCCAATTGGGAATCACAAAAAACGGCGCAAACATCGCCCGTTTACCTCGACTTAGTGAACACCACTGAAAAGCTGAACATGGAGCTGTTGCATTTGGTGCAATACGGTGCAACGGAAAAAGAGATTGAAACCATTACCAATGGCAGTATGAATCGATTAGTTGCCTCACGATTCAGCTTTTCAGGCGCTTCTACTTGCAGCGAAATGAAGCCGGGATATCAATTCTTAGTAAAAGAAAGAGACGATGATGCTCAGTCTGGCGCGGGTGCGTCAGACAGTGTGTTTAGCGACTCCCCCATTTTTCCAACCTTAAACGATCGTACTTTTGTGGTGACCTCGGTGAAGCATCAGGCCACGGTGGCGGGCGATTATTCCAATCAATTTCAAGCCGTGGATGCCTCTGGGTTGGCGACCCCGTTTAACGGGCAAACCAGCAACATGGGCAGCATTTTGGCGCAGGTGATTGATAATAGCGCCGCTAAGCAAGCGCAAGCCGATGAGCAATCTGGTCAAATTCAAACTAACCGCCAACAAGGCGCATCCGATAAGTATCTCACCAAAGATGTGTTTAGCTATGACAGTAAGCATTTTTACTTCGACGCACAAAGTATTCAAGGCGGCTCACAGGTTGGTACGCAAGGGTCGCCAAGTAGCGCTTCGGGTGCGAATGAAAGTTATAAGTGCAAAGGCATTTACGTGCGCTTTATCGATGAGCCAGAAGAGGCGGCCCCGCACTGGGTTAAATTAGCCGAACACATGCAAAGCATTCCTGAGGTCGACAGTTATGTCACCATTGGCCGCTCCAACGACGATAACGAGATCCCAGAAGTACAACAAAGCCTGCAAGCCAAAGGCAGCAAAGTGATCATGCCCGATGATTACACGTGTCATACCAATGTGGGTAACAATTACAGCACCAATTATGGCGATAACACCAGTATTAGCTTTGGTGGTGATATTCAAAGGCCGCTGAGTTTTGCCAAGAACATTGTGGAAACCCAACGAAATAGCGGAAATTACAATGGTGTGAGCTACAGTGAAAGCAGCAGCTACAATTATGCGATTAGCCCTCGCAGTCACAGTGTTAGTCGCACGGGTGATGGGCCGGATTTGAATTTTAATCCGGCAACACTGGGGCAATATGTGTCTTACGGACAACAAGCCACTTACGGCGACACCTACAACGAAAGCGAGCACACGGGAAACAGCACCAGTAAAAACACCCATACAGGCACCAGTACTAATTATCAAACGCAAACTGGCCACACGTTTAGTCAATCGACGCAAACTGGCGGCTCAACCAGCATTTCCAGCATCGATTCAACCAATAGCACTAGCCAAGTTGGCTCCTCGTCCAGCATTAACCTTGTTGGGCAAAGCAGCAATATTTCAGTAACGGGCACAAGCGCAAGCGTTTCTACCACGGGGATGTCTGTGGGGGCGAGCTTAACCGGTATGTCGATGAACAGCTCTTTAACGGGAATGAGTGTGAATACCTCGTTGCTTGGCATGAGCACAGGCGTATCGCTTACGGGGATATCGTCTAACACGAGCCTAACGGGTGTGTCGGAATCTACCTCGCTGGTTGGTGCATCTAGCAGTGTGTCGTTAACAGGCGCGTCCGATAGCACCAGTTTAACGGGGGCATCGAGCTCAACGAGCTTAACGGGCGCTCATTCAGGGTTAAACATCACTGGCAGTAGCAGCGCGTTGAGTGTTACCGGTTCTAGCTCATCATTAAGCGTAACCGGAGACAGCTCCAGTATTAGCGTAACGGGCTCGGGGCTGTCTGTGAGCGTTGTGGGAAGCGGCGCATCGGTTAGTCAGATTTTGCGCCCGGACATCAAAATGGAACAGCTCACATTAGATATTGTTAGCTCGATTAAAATGGTGCTGTAAATGAAGATTATTAAACCCAAAACACTCGGTATCTTGCACAAAGCCTATGGTTTTCAGCACCAAGATTACTGCGTGATTGCGCCAGTGGTGTTCTTCCGTTTAACCCCTGAAAATGCGGGCCAAACTCCCCTTCAAACCCGCCTGCAAAACACAATGGAAAAGGCATCGGAAAACACATCGGACTCACCTAACTTACTGCACTCTCCGCACTCACCGTATAACTTGCCGCATAACTCAGCGCATAGTGCAATAATGGCGCAAAGTGCGCCAGCTAGGCATCACTTCCCCGAGATTTTATTGGAAAACGAGCAGTGGCCAC
>CAXRCC010000060.1:0-8227 GCA_964228975.1 Paraneptunicella sp.
CGGCGACCACCGAGATCTACACAGTGAGAGACACTCTTTCCCTACACGACGCTCTTCCGATCTGAGCCATAGCCAAATGCTTATGAACAAGCGCTTGAAAATGTGGCTAACTCACCTTGGGCAAACAAATTGCTTGTGCAACAGGCTGCGCTTGAACAGCTGTTGTCACAGGAAAGCCCGCATCAATACGATGTTATTATTGCCAACCCTCCTTATTATCAAGCGCATCAACCCAGAGAGGCGGACAGTCATTTACACAAAATGACCGATGAACGAAAGACGGCTCGGCAAACAGACAGTTTATCTATTGCTGATTTATTGCACGGGGTGGCGATGTTGTTGTCGGACGATGGATGCTTTTACTGTGTATTGCCGGCAGAGGCAGAGGCGCTTTTAACGCAAGCTGTGGCATCACAAGGGCTTTGTATTTCAGCCTGTTTGAATGTTCAAACTACCGTGAAAAAGAAGGTAAAACGCCAATGTTGGCGCATTGTAAAAACAGCAAAGGAAAGTGTGGTAAGAACGAGCGATGAACAGCTTGTGATTCACGGTGACGATGGCGCGTATTCCGCCAACTTCAAGCGCTTGTGTTCTTCCTTTTATCTGAACTTTTAGCGTTTGCAGGTAAACGCTTTATGGCTTACACACGCAACGTTTTCTTTCTTGTGCGCAAAAAACACCAGCTAGTCGTCCTAACTGGTGAATGGCATGATGGCTAAGTTAATCGTTAAACGAAATCTTTAACAATTCGGTTAACTGAGCGATGGTAAAACGGCAACGAAATATTGCGTTCAACGGTATCGGCAGGATAACCAAAAAGTCCGAATCGGTTGCCTTTCGTATGGCTGACAACAACAACGTGTTTCGGTGCATCGACCAAGCTCCCACGGAACGGATCGATAACTGGGATGGAGTAGTGTTTCTGTTTAATTAAGCCGACTCGGCGATTCTCACGATAAACGTAATTCTCTATCACAGGATTATCAAGGACTGCATAAACTGCGAATTTCGGGATCTGAATTGGAACGTCTCGCCATTCGATCTGAATCACTTGAAGATTCTTAATTAAATTCGACATTGTGTCTGGTAAATGAATTTCGCGCATAAACAGCCTCCTATATTTGAGAAAAGTACCGCTTCTGCTCCATGCGATAATATCGGCTCCGTTAATAAAAACTTAACTAAGCTCTATGGAAATAGTTTTATCAACTGCTTGTTTATTAATATAGCAACTCATCAAATTAATGAAACCTATTTTGGTACTGTAAAAAAGTATTAAGTGTAATTCGGTGCTTAATTTACTCGTGCCGAGAAAAATAAAACCAAGTTATAAATCTATTAATATTCATGGAGTTGCAAATATCCATTTAATTAATAGTTATGGAAATAATTAACCCTTAAACTATTAATTTACCGAAATAATTTGACTGATAATTAAGATTTTTCGACTAAAGTATAATAATCAAACTCTGTTAATTGTTTGAATCCAACTTTCTTATAAATTGCTTTTGCTTGCGTATTATTTTTTGCCGTTGCAAGCTTTAAAGAAAACGCGCCAGACTGCCGAGAGAATTGTTTTGTTGCCTGCATTAAAGAAGTGGCAACGCCTCGATTCCGAAATGGAACATCTACATATAAATCGTTAACAACCCATGTTTTCTGCATCGCAACAGAGGAAAAGCTTGGGAAAAGCTGAGTAAACCCCATTCCTTCCCCTTTATCAGTTACGGCGATTAAGAAAACAGAATCCCTGTTATTAAGACGCATTTTCACAAACTCTGTGGCGGATTTGATATCGCTAGGTTGTCGATGGAACTGACGATACAGATCGAACAACACACTGAGTTGGGCTAGGTGAATGATCCCGCCACGTAAAATATGCATCCAGTTTCTCTTCTTTATGACTTGCAGGCTTAAGGAAGGTTCAAATTTCTTCCACCATTGAGTGAAATAATTTGACCTGTCAGGTAGGGGTTTTCAAGGAGGTAGAGTAAAGTGTTGGTGACAACCGCTTCTCCAGGCTCTATGCCCATCAATGATTTTTTTAACGCCTTTTCTCGATAATTGGCATCGTCATGTTCATTAAAAATAATCATAGAAGGAGAAATACTGTTCACCCGAATGCTCGGTGCCCATTTGCGTGCAAACGAGAGGGTGAGATTATCCAGTGCCGCTTTTGAGGCTGCGTAAGCAGTGTGTTTGGTGCTACCCACTTCAGCAACAAAATCGCTGATATGAGTAATGGAGGTCAATGAGTCGCGAAAGTGAGCCTCTAATGCGTAGTTGATCATATAAGGAGCTTTCGCATGGACCTGCATCATGTCATCAAAAATACGGCCCAGCTTTTCGGTGTTATCTGAAGACCAAGTCGATGCGTTATGCACAATGGCCGTGATACGTGATGCATTTTGTTTAATCGATTCAATACAATTTTGTATACCCTCGTCATCGGCAAAGTCGGCATAAAGGCAATTTGCACCTAATTTGCGTAGTGCGTTAACGCCGGGTTTTTCTGAACGGTAAGTAATGGTGACGTCATGGCCTTGCTCGAGTAACGTTTTGGCACAATGCAAACCAAGTCGCTGGCCCGCACCTGTGATAAGTACGTGTTCTTTGCTCATAAAACCTTTTCTATTTCTTGGATCTCTAGAAGAATTTGTGCAACCCAGTCATCAATACGTTGCTCGGATAATTGCCATTGGTTTTCGTCATCTAAACTCAGGCCAACGAAGTACTCTCCATCTTCAGTTAACGCTTTGGATTGCGTAAACTCGTAGCCTTCCGCGGGCCAATACCCAATGCAATGACAGCCCAGCGGCTCAAGATGTTCATGCAACATGCCAACAGCATCTTGGAACCATTCAGGGTAGCCCACTTGATCACCCAAGCCAAAAATTGCCACGATTTTGTTTTCAAGATTAAGCGTGGCTACGTCGTCCCACTGAGACTCCCAGTCTTCTTGAAGCTCGCCAAAGTCCCAGGTTGAAATACCAAAAATTAATACATCAAACGTTTCGGCTTGTTTTAGGTTGGTTTCTTTTATATTGAAAAGCGACACTCGTGGTGCATTAGTGGCTTTGTTGATGGCTTCGGAAATTTTCTCGGCTGCCATTTCGGTATAGCAGGTTGTAGAACCATAAAATAAGCCAATCGGCGATGCGTTATCAGACATAGATGAACCAACTACGTTAATAGGGAATTGAAAATAGCATTTTGGGTTAGGCGGCGATTGTAGCACGCCAATTGATTGATGCTAAACAGGCGAAGATTAATTATTACAGTTAGCTACTGAATTCATATATCCTTTACGTTAGAAGGACTAAATAAGGATAATGAGCATTAATGAAGGGGCAAGATGGGCGTGTTAAGCCAACGAGAATAAGTGATAAAAACGCTGAGCTCATCGAACATTTTCTTGATGAAATGTGGATAGAAAAAGGGCTGAGTCAACATACTTTAAATGCCTATCGTACCGATCTCGTAAAATTTTCTGAGCATTTGGAAAAAGCGAAGCAAGATAGTGACATTGCGCAAATCGAGGCGGATAACATTAATCAATATTTGGCTCAGCGTTATGAATCGGGGTTATCGGAAAGAAGTACTGCACGGTTTTTAAGCAGTTTGCGACGACTCATGCACTGGCTTCAAGACCAAAAAATAAGAGACGACGACCCGGTTGCGTTAATCCAAAACCCAAAACTTGCTAAAACCTTGCCTAAAGTGTTGAGTGAAGAGCAGGTGATTGATTTGCTCAATGCGCCTGAAACTCAGCACGATGCTATTCAGTTAAGGGATAAAGCGATGTTGGAATTGCTTTATGCGACGGGGCTTCGCGTTTCTGAGCTGGTGGGATTGACGTTGAACAATATGAGTTTACAACAAGGCGTTATCCGTATTACCGGTAAAGGTGGAAAGGAGCGGCTTGTGCCAATGGGGGAAGTTGCTGTTGAGTGGGTGTCTTCTTTTTTGAAAAGTGGTCGGCGTGAATTGCTTAAAGGGGGCAGTGATATTGTGTTTCCAAGCAGTCGAGGTAGCCAAATGACACGACAAACGTTTTGGCATCGCATTAAGTATTATGCTCATATTGCCGGTATTCCGAGTCAGATACTGTCGCCTCACACCTTAAGACATGCGTTTGCTACGCACTTGCTCAATCATGGCGCTGATCTTCGTGCAGTTCAGATGTTGCTTGGGCATAGCGACTTATCGACAACACAAATATACACCCACATTGCAACAGAACGGTTACAAAAGCTTGTTACTGTGCACCACCCTCGTGGTTAAATAAGGGAATACGAAAATAAACGTAAACTTAACCGCTAGCTTTTTTCCTTGGAAATAGAAACCCTACGGAAATATAATGCGGTGAATTAGGTCTAATGGATCGATACCTTTCCCGCTTGGGAAACTTAAACAAACAATCAGGATAACCTATGCGTACTATCTCTTATGCCATGTCGTTGTGCCTGCTGTTGGCCACTTTTTCTTTTCAGGCTCACGCTGAAGGTGAAAAAGAATCAGCAGCAAAAGCGAAAATTGAAAACTTACTGAGAATGCAAGTTTCAGAAATTAAAGATTCTCCCATCCCGGGTTTGTACCAAGTCATGACTGAGCGCGGCCTTTTTTATGTGAGCCAAGATGCAAAATACTTCGTTCACGGTCGTATCTTTAACCTAGATGAAGGCATGCGTAACGAAACAGAAGATGCGTTAGCGTCTGTTCGCATCGACGGCATGAAAAACTTTGAAAACGATATGATCGAGTTCAAAGCAAAAGATGAAAGATATGAAGTTACTGTATTCACAGATATCACATGTGGCTACTGTCGCCGTTTGCATAACCAAGTAGAGGAATACAACAAGCGCGGCATTACAGTGCGTTACTTGGCATTCCCACGTGGTGGCCCAAATAGTAAGAGCTTCACAGACATGCAATCTGTATGGTGTGCAGCGGATAAGCAAGATGCAATGACAGCGGCAAAAGCGGGTGATTCAGTTAAATCTGCATCATGTGCTAATAAAGTTCACGACCAATACATGTTTGGTCAGCAAGTTGGCGTAAACGGCACACCTGCAATCATGTTAGCTGACGGCAGCATGCTTCCCGGTTACCAGCCACCTGAGCAATTAGAACAATACCTAAGAACGCTTTAATTCTTACCTATTTGTAGTTGATTCCATTTGAAGATTCAAAATCGCCCATCGGTTTCTACCGATGGGCTTCCTCAGGACCTCCATCCCATTATCCAACGAGTTTATGCCAACCGAGGTATTCACTCAGAACAAGACATCAAGCACTCAGCTCGCGATCTATTGCATTACGATGGCTTAAAGCACGTTAATAAAGCCGTGGTGCTTTTGGCGGATGCAATAAAGCGTCAAAGGCGGATTATGGTTATTGGCGATTTCGATGCGGATGGGGCTACAAGCACCGCTGTGATGATGCGTGCGCTGTCGTTACTGGGCAGTCAAAACCATGATTTCCTTGTGCCGAACCGGTTTGAATATGGTTATGGGCTAAGCCCGGAAATTGTTGAAATGGCGCACAAAGCTGGTGCTGAAGTCATTGTAACGGTTGATAACGGGATTGCCTGTATGGAAGGGGTTTCCCTTGCTAAATCACTGGGCTTAGATGTGGTTATTACCGATCACCACCTGCCGGGAGAATCGCTGCCAAATGCCGATGCAATCGTGAACCCCAATCAAAAAGATTGTGGCTTTCCGTCAAAAAACTTAGCGGGTGTTGGCGTTGCGTTTTATTTAATGATGGCATTACGGCGTTATTTACAGCAGGCAGATTGGTTTACTCAGCAAGGGATCCCAGAGCCAAACCTAGGGTCACTATTGGATTTAGTGGCTCTCGGTACCGTTGCGGATGTTGTTCCTTTAGATACAAACAATCGCATCCTGGTTCATCAAGGTGTGCAGCGAATTAAAGCCGGGAAATGCGCGGCAGGCATTACTGCAATGTTGAAAATTGCAAAAAAAGACGCCCCTGATATTGATTCTGCCACTATGGGGTTTGTGCTTGGGCCACGGCTTAATGCGGCGGGGCGACTAGATGATATGTCTTTGGGCATTCAGTGTTTGCTAACGGATAACCCCTATGAAGCGATTCAATTAGCGAGCAAGCTGGATGCACTAAATAGCGAGCGCAAAGAAATAGAATCAGGCATGCAAAAAGAAGCCGAAGACTTTCTGAGTGCTTTTTCGCTTGAATCCATTCCTCATGGCATTGTGTTGTATGAGCCAACCTGGCACCAAGGTATCATTGGTATTGTTGCTGGTAGAGTCAAAGATAAATACTTCCGACCAACCATTGTGTTTGCCGAGCAGGACGACAACACGCTAAAGGGCTCGGCTCGCTCCATTCCGGGATTGCATATTCGTGATTTGTTGGAAGAGTTACATACCCGCTATCCAGGCGTAATTTTAAAGTTTGGCGGGCATGCAGCGGCAGCTGGATTGGCTATTCCCACTGATAAGCTAGCGGCTTTTCAAACACGCTTTGCACAATTGTGTGATGAAGCGTTATCTCCGGAAGATTTACACGATTCAGTGTTAAGTGATGGTACGTTGGATGATGCGCACTTTTCGTTAGACTTTGCACAACAACTCAAAGCCGCAGGCCCTTGGGGGCAGGGGTTCCCTGAGCCTATTTTTGACGGTGAATTTCGCTTAATTCAGCACCGTGTGTTAGGGGGCAAGCACCTCAAATTGGTGCTGCAGTCGGATCAAAGCGGTGTCTTGCTTGACGCGATTATGTTTAATGCTGACGTGGCATCGTGCCCCGCAACAACCTCGCGATTGCGCGCCGCATTTAAACTGGATATCAATCGATTTAGGGGAAAAGTCACACTGCAACTCCTTATCGAAGCGATAGAAGTGTTATCCTAACCTTTCTGTATGATACACGATTGAGCTTATGGCTACCGATACCGAGAAGTTACTCGCAAAACATCATGAATTAATTCAATCCGACAACCTAAAAGTGATTTCTCATGTACAAAGAGAAGACGGAGATTGGATACACCATAGTTTAATGATAGAGGGGGTAGAAGTGCCTTTTAAATTCAAACGCAAAAAGCGTTACAAACCGCTGCAGGGGGCACGGGTTAATATGACGTATTACCCCGTTGTTGAAAGCGTTGCAGGCATTGAATTTGAAACCATGAAAGTCGTTCGTTTGCGACGCTCATAACGACTCGATAGTGCAATATGGGATACTACCGAGGTGAGCGATTAGTCGCAGATGTATACGTGCTGCATAGTCGACCTTATCGAGACACAAGCGCGATTGTCACTAGCTTCTCCGAAGATTATGGACGCATCGATTTTGTCGCCAAAGGAATTCGCGCCAAGAAAAATGCAAAAATAGCGCTGCTACAGCCCTTCACGCCACTTTGCATTGAAGTATCCGGCAACAATGAACTTAAAAATCTAGTGAAAGTCGAAGCGAAAGGGATCACGATAAGCCTGCAAGATAAGCATTTGTACTCTGCGCTGTATGCCAACGAGCTGCTTGTTAGGTTGTTACCTGTGGAGCTTTCTTATCCCGCAATTTACGAACGCTATCGGGATATCCTCAGTGCTTTCTATCTACAACATCCTATTGAGCCTATTTTAAGAGATTTTGAATGTTTGTTACTGGATGAATTTGGCTATGGCGTTGAATTTCATTACGATGCACATTCCGGTTTACCTGTAGAAGCAGACCAATATTACACTTATGACCCTGAGCAGGGTGTGGTGCTTTGTGAATCCGTTTATCAAAACGCGATCTCAGGAAAAATTTTACTGGATATTGCCCAGCGAGTATGGAATGAAGATTCGCTAAAAGTGGCAAAATATATCAATCGAATTGCCATGAAGGTGTTACTTGGCACAAAGCCCTTAAAAAGTAGGGATCTATTTAATAAACGGCCTTAGCTGCATGATGTAGGCGCGTTTACATTAACATGAACACACAATCGTAAAGGTTAAAAAATGAAAGACATCTTGTTAGGCGTCAATATTGATCACATCGCAACACTTAGAAATGCAAGAGGGACGCAGTACCCTGATCCGGTTCACGCAGCGGATGTTGCAGAGCGCGCAGGTGCCGATGGTATCACGGTGCATTTACGAGAAGACCGTCGTCATATTAAAGACAGAGACGTGCGCATCTTGGCAGAAACTATTAACACGCGTATGAATTTGGAAATGGCAGTAACCGACGAAATGTTAGA
>CAXRCC010000061.1:0-4882 GCA_964228975.1 Paraneptunicella sp.
GACTGGGATGTGGGCATTACTATCGACGCCCTTGAATACAGCGAAAACGCCGATAACGTGATTTTAGTGTCGGGCGACGGCGATTTTGATTTACTCGCCAATAAACTGCGCCGCGATAAAGGCAAAAACGTTGAAGTTTACGGTGTACCAGAACTGACATCCGCTTCCTTAGTTAACGCTGCAAGCCGCTATATTCCTATTGAAAACGACCTACTGCTTTAACTAACGTTACACTTCGCAACATTTCCGAGGTTGCGAAAGCCGCCCGCTCACCCTAATTTATACAACAAGTTGTACAATTACTTGTATAAATGATTTATCCGTATAGAGTGAGCAAACAACATGCCCAGTATCGATAAACCTTTTTTCTTTCACGCAGAATACCGCGCCGCCTTCCTTGCCAGTATGGCTGGGCGCTTGAAGGACGTTATTTCCGATGAAGCAGGCAACATGCTCAAAGAAAAGGGGCTATCCACACCCGCTACCGATGTGTCGTTCATTTTGTACTTATCTGAACACAATAACGCCACCATTGCCGACATTGCCAAAGCACAGGGCTTTTCTCATCAACGCGTGGCGTCGCGCATTGCTCAACTGGAAAAACGTGCGCTGTTAGTCAGGCAAATTGATGAGCAAGATCAGCGCTGTAAAGTGGTCACACTCACCGAAAAAGGCCGCCAAGAAGCCAGCGAATTAGCGGTGATTTACCACAACGCGGCAAAAGCCATCGAGCAAGTATTTGATGAAATTGGCGACGACTTAATGGACAAACTACAAGTTGCCATTAGCGCCTTCAGCCGAGAATCTCTTCCGGCGCGCATCGCCAGAATTCAGAACGCCACCCCAAATTAGCGAGGACACTCTCATGACACGTCACCACTCATTGATTATCGCGCTAAGCCTAATATTAGCCAGTTGCAGCAGCGCCACGGCTCGCCAAAACGTTGCCCACGAACAAAACGTTGCCCACGAACAAAGCATTGCCAGCGGGCAAAGCGCTACCAGCGAGCAAAGCACCCGCCCCAAATGGGACAAAAGCCACACCTCGTTATTTGAAAAGCAATGGATTCACGGCACACAAGATTGCGAAACGCAAAAAGAACCCGTGTTGGAAATTTATCAGCAAGATGCCAAGACCTACATTTTACGCCAGAGCAAATGCACCAGTTTCGAAGCGCCCTTTATGTACGTGCTAATGGGTGATAACACCGTGCTCGTGCTGGATACGGGCGCATCCGACGACGCCTCGCACGTGCCGCTTTACCCCACCGTCCAACAATTAATTCGCGATGCTTATCCTTCTGGTAAAACACCAAACATCCTCGTGCTACACAGCCATAGCCATGGCGACCACTACCAAGGCGACGCCCAATTTAAAAGCGCACAAGTGCAATCCAACATCACCATTGTTGGCACCGACTCAGACGCCATCGCCGAATTTTTCAAATTCAATGCGCAGCAACAAAGCCAACTTAACCTTGGCAACAGACGCATCGATGTTTTGTTTACCCCCGGACACCAAGAAGAAGCCATTACCCTATACGACCACCGCACCCAATGGCTGCTCACCGGAGACAGCTTCTACCCCGGCTTAGTGTACGTAAAACACTGGCAAGACTACCAAAACAGCCTTGCCCGAATCGTAGCATTTGGCACAAAACACCCCGTTAGCGCGGTGCTTGGTGGCCACATTGAAATGCAAAAAAGCACTGGGGAAATCTACCCCATTGGCACCCTATACCAACCCAACGAAGCCCCACTTGCCCTGAGCTTCGACGCCCTAAAAGCGATGGAAAAATCGGTAAACGATGCAAATGCCAAAAACACGCCACGAGAAATTAAGCACGAAAATATGATTGTGATGCCAATGAACTGGTTACAGCGATCGCTGAGTAATGCGGCAAGGGCGATATTTGGGTGAGGTGCTGTTCAAGTAGGCTGCCAAGCTCAATAAAAAACTGGCATAACTGTTAGCGTTGGAGAAGGCAACTTAACTATCGATTAAGTTGCCATATATCCCCTTTTAGATTACTTTTCTCAAAATTTTATTACCCAATGCAGGGTTTAAAGAGGAAAGTTTTAAATGATGTACACCGTTATTGTTGAGAATGACGAATCCCAATATGGGGATGAAACCGGAGTACTTTATCACTTTCCCAAAGTCTACTCGAAGCATCTTCCCGTTGGCAGGCAATTGCTATATTACAAAGGAAAAATAAAGAAAAAAGAATACGCAAGCTTGCGATTAAGTAATCAACCTCATTACTTTGCAACAGCAACAGTAGCCAGCATTTATCCCGATAAAAAAGATCCAAAACGTCTGTATGCTCTCATTGATAATTACCGCCCATTCAATCATGCCATTCCATTTAAAATTGATGGTGAATACTTAGAGGAAGTGCCACCAAAGCGGGTTCGCAATTATTGGCAATTTGCAGTTAGGAGCATTTCTAAAAAAGTTTACGACAACATACTCAGTCACCTTAATACTAATGAAGTAAACAGCCCAGCTTTACACTATGAATCCCCGAAAAAAGAAATCAAATTCGATGACACAGACTTAACCTATCAATCAAAAGAAGAGGGAAAACCCCAGCAAGTTTACGTCACTAAATACGAGCGTAACCCACGCTATCGAAAGCAAGCCATCATCATTCACGGAGACACCTGCTTTGCCTGTGGCTTTAACTTTGGTGAGGTTTACGGTGAGTATGCAGAAGGCTTCATTCACATTCATCATATTGAACCGGTTTCAGAATTCGATGCACCGAAAGTCGTTAACCCTGAAACGGACCTCATCCCCGTTTGTGCCAACTGCCATTCCGTTATTCATAGAAAGCGAAGCGAAACGCTATCGCTTGAAAAACTTAAAGCAATGATCGAAGAAAATAAGAAGCCTTAAAAAACACCCACAACTTTCCCCACCTTTGTTAAGATTTTTTTGCATTCTATTTCCTATCATGGCGTGAAATTACCGCCAGATAGGAATATTTTTATGTCACTTAAACCAAAAACTGCTCCATTACTGCCTAATCTTCAACTGTATGTAAAAAGTGTCTTGTCGTTGTTAGAAAAGCAAGATGGCGATTACTCCTCGCAAATCCTTTGCCTACTTGAAGAGGCGCAAGACGTGCTAATTGCCGCCCCTAAAGACCTCGAAGATCCAAAAATGAACATGACGACCTTACTTTTCGTTGAGGCAGTGTGCGCCATTATTGTGCTATCTCAACAGGTTGAGCTGGACTGGGCCGAGCCGTGTAAAGCCTTAATGCTAAAGCTTGAAGAACACATTAATGCGTATCTTTCGTTGCATCAGGAGAAAGCATAGAGATATTTTTATGGCCAATTTTAGGAAAAATGGTTGACTAATGTCCCCTTGCCTTCGTAACATGAAAGACAAATTAGTATCCTTATTGCAGTAGTATGATGTTTCAAAATAAGAATTGATAACCAAAATCAACACAACAGGGTTTGAATAGATGATGAGAAAACTGGATGTCACTGGAGATGATATTAAAGCTCTACGTAAACGCTGTGGCTTAACGCAAGATTCAGTGGCTGAAAAGCTCGGTGTGCGAAGGCAAACACTGGGAAATTGGGAAAAAGGCGTGGGCGATCCTTCCTCCGGCGCTATTTTTACCATGCTTCGTTTATTTGGTATCAAAAGCCTAAACCCCATGATGGATGAAATTAAACGCATCGTGCAGGAAGAGGAAGACAAGCTGTAGCCTTTTTAACAAGGCAATAAGGGCGCTAATTCGTTAAATCAATCAACAACGAGGTTATGAAAATGGAAATATCACAAACATCTTCTTCTCAGCTCGCGGCGGCATTAAGCGGCGTTCAACAAACCCAAAAAGCCGATGCCAACGCACAAATTCAAACCAACACATCGCCGGGCGGCTCGGTTCAAATCAGTGATGAAGCGCGCGGTCTACTTGCCGCAGAGCAGTCCGGCACCATCGAGTTACAATCCAGTGGTTCACAGGCTGAAAAGCCTAGATGATCTATCTCTTTTTAATCCTGATTAGCGTGGCGTATATCACGCTAATTGGGGATTTTGCTCAAATCTCACTTCTGTATATGGTGTCAATCATCGGCATCATGTTTATCAAAGCACGAGAAACAACAGTACTGCATTTATGTGCGGGTTTACTGGCATTTAAAAGTTTGGAATTAACGGCTCTTTTTATCGTCCCCACAAATGCACTATCTGGGAGTACACTTCCCTACATTTGGTTAAACACCAACAATTACCTCATACACCTTATCTTCGACATTTGCGTGTTATTCTTCTTGTTTTATCGCCCACCCATTTCTCGTGTTTACCTGCGCCGTTTTGTGTTTCCTAAAGGTAAACAACACACGGATCAGGAGCTGACCTATTCTCAAGCCGAAGCCTGGTTAATTGGCGTTATGTTTTTGTACTTTTTTGTTGATTTAGCGGCGTTAACTGAAAATTTTATCCGCAATATGGATTACTTAGGTGTGAGCGATGACATCGCGCAATACTTCTGGAATTGGAACTTGGTGTATCACCTGTACACACCCGCCAAAAACGTGTTGAACTTATTGGAATTGTTGGCAATTTGGTTGAGTGTTAGCCCCAAAGGCGGCAAAAAAATCCGTCGTAAAAACACAAAAAAAGCAGGCTATAAACCTGCTTAACTCGTCACCTGCGCCTTCTCAGTTTCGTTTTCCACTTTCTCATTTTCGTTTTCCACTTTCTCATTTTCGTTTTCCACTTTCTCAGCGTCTTTTTTCGCTTGTGCAGCTTCCTCGGCTTCTTCTTCTCTTGCCTTTGATAAGGCCGATGCCACAAGCCCAGTTGGAATGGCCACAATGCCTAAACCAATCATCAACAAAAAGAAAGTGAACACCC
>CAXRCC010000062.1:0-4332 GCA_964228975.1 Paraneptunicella sp.
ACTCTGCAATAATCACCTTCGCGCCCAAGCTTATCGCTTGAGGAATAAAGTCCCGGCCGTCTAACTCATGCCCTTTAATTGCAAGGAAGGCTTTATGAATAGCCACTTTGCGAGAGTCCAACACGACATCCTGGATTTCAATTGCTGGCGCATCGATGCCAAAAGGTTCAAGTAATTGCTTCACCGTTTTTGCAGGCCACTTAGGAGTCATTACGCGCTCCTCTAACCGCTGCGATGGATGACACATCCCTGCCATCCGGTGGAATATTCAACATTTGTAATGCTCCCGACATCACCTTAGAGAACACTGGCGCTGCTGTATCGCCCGCATAGTACAAGTCACCCGCGGGCTCGTTAATCATAATAATGACGACAATTTGCGGGTCCGACACTGGCGCAAGGCCTGCAAAAATGTTCACGTATTCTTCACCGTATCCACCCGCAATAGCTTTACGGCTGGTGCCCGTTTTACCCGCAACACGATATCCGGGCACTTTTGCCTTTGTACCTGTGCCGCCTTCAAGCGTGACGTGCTCCATCATCTCAACAATTGACTGGGCCGTATTCGAAGAAATAACGCGCTCCCTTTCAAAGTCATCTATTGGCTGACCTTTAATAATACTCATGGGTACTTTGCTTCCGCCGTTACCCAAAATGCTGTACATTCTCGCCAGTTGCAGTGTGGTAACAGATAGGCCATAACCGAACGACAACGTGGCTAATTCAAAGTCTGACCAACGACGACGATCACGGAATATCCCCGCACTTTCACCTATCATGTTGGTGCCTGTATCCCCTACTAATCCCATGTTGTGATACAGATCGATAAAATGCTCTTTTGGAATCGATAAGGCCAATTTAGATGTGCCCATGTTGCTCGATTTTTTGATAATTTGAGTTAAGTCCACTTCACCGTAATTACGTGAATCTTGTACTAAGCTACCGCCTAATCGCATCCAGCCAGGACTGGTGTTAATCGTGGTTTGTTCATTGGCAGTACCAAATTCCATTGCACCAAGCACCGCCAGTGGTTTAACCGTTGAGCCTGGCTCGAATGTATCGGTAATGGCCCGATTACGAATGCGATGTCCCGACACGTTTCTGCGGTTATTGGGATTAAAAGACGGACTATTCACCATGGCAAGAATTTCGCCAGTGTGTACATCGGCCACCACGGCTGAGCCGGACGTTGCTTTTAAATACTGCACAGCTTGTTTTAATTCACGATAAGCCAACGACTGAATTCGCTGGTCTATGGTCAATTCAATATTGCTTGGTTCTTTGCCTTTTTTCTGTGATAGCAACTCAACCTGACGCCCTTTCGCATCACGTCGAATACGCCGCTTATCCGGTGTGCCGCTTAGTTGTTCTTCGAAAATGCGTTCAATGCCTTCAATGCCGCGATCATCAACATCCGTAAATCCAATAAGATGAGCGGACACCTCACCAGTAGGATAAAACCGTCGAGACTCGTTACGCAGATATAAACCCGGAATTTTCAATTGCTTCACATAGTTAGCCATAGCCGGCGACACTTGTCGCTGCACGTACACGAAACGCCTTTTGGGGTTTTCTACCAACGCCAGCATTTTATCCACCGGGCGCCCTAGTACTTCAGCAAGGGCTCGCCAACGACGCTTATCTTCTAAGCCGCCGTTTTCATGAATCACTTTTGGGTCGGCCCATACCGCTTTAACCGGCACACTCACAGCCAATTCTTGACCGTTTCTATCCAGAATGAGCCCACGGTGGACTTGGCGTTCACGGGTACGAATTGTGCGGTTATCACCTTGAGCTACCAACATGTCAGGCTCAACAACCTGAATGTAAGCGGCGCGAACCGCTAACCCAACAAACACAAGGCACACACCAACAAGCACGGTTAAAAAGCGCCATTGAACAAAGCGTGGTGTTTGTGTTTCTTTCGCTTGTGAATTCTTTCTAGCCACTTACTTCAACCTCACTACGACTTCTTCAACTGGCGTAGGACGGTACATACCTAGCTGCTTTTTAACTCTTGACTCAATGCGCGTGTGTTCTGTTAAAGCACTTTGTTCTAACACCAAATTACGCCACTCAACGTCAAGATAATCGCGCTCAGCCATTAATTTTTCTTTCGCAATACTTAACTGCCGATTGTGGTGAGTGGCCAAAATCACTCCCACGGCACTGGATAAAACCATCAAAAACAACAAAACTCGCACAGGGTGGCGAGCCAAATCAGTGATAATGATGCGAACTAAATTGAAGTTCGTTTGCGTGTTGCTGCTCATAATCGTTCAGCAACCCTCAGTACTGAGCTTCGAGATCGTACATTTTGCTCAATCTCTTCTGCTGAAGGTTTAATCGCTTTACCCACTGTTTTTAATGTTCGCGTCGCGGCAAGTTCAGCTTCTGTGATGGGCAAGCCATGAGGCACTTGCTTTCCTTTGCTTTGCTCGCGTATAAAGCGTTTAACGATTCGGTCTTCCAGCGAATGAAAGCTGATAACGGCTAATCTGCCGCCCGGTTTCAACGCATCGAGTGTTGATTTTAACGCCGTTTCAATTTCGCCTAACTCATCGTTTACATGAATACGAATCGCTTGAAAGCTACGCGTTGCAGGATGCTTGTATTTATCTTTCACAGGCACGGCTTCATCAATCAACTCTGCCAATTGCAACGTGGTTGTGATGGGCTTTTCATCGCGTGTTGTTACGATGGCATGCGCAATTCGTTTGCCAAATTTCTCTTCACCGTATTCCTTGATGACGCGCGTGATATCTTCCGCTTCAGCGGTTGCTAACCACTGCGCTGCGCTCACGCCTCGAGTGGTATCCATACGCATGTCTAACTTGCCTTCTTTTGAAAAGCTAAATCCGCGCTCGGCATCGTCGAGTTGCGGAGAAGACACGCCTAAATCCATTAAAATGCCGTCGATTTTGCCAACTAAGCCTTCCTTTTCCACCACACTGCCAAGTTCAGAAAAAGGCACATGATGAATGGTGAAGCGGGGGTCGTCGGCAAATTGTTTCGCAGCTTCAATTGCGTACGGGTCTCTATCTAAAGCGATAAGGCGGCCTTTATCAGATAAGGCATTAAGAACGTGGGAAGAATGGCCACCTCTGCCAAAAGTCGCATCGATGTAAATTCCGTTGGGATCGATCTGTAACGCTTCAATGGACTCATTGAGGAGCACTGATATGTGGGTAAAAGTGCTAGTGGTCATAAAGAGAAGTCCTGAAGGTTATCGGAAAGTTCAAAGCCAGCCTCAAGTTCCGTTTGAATATCATCTTGTACCTGTTTATTCCACGCTTCAGCTGACCAAATTTCGAATTTGTTCAACTGACCCACCAGCATAATATCTTTGCTGAGGTTAGCGTGCTGACGTAAAGGCGCTGAAAGTAAAAAGCGTCCGCTTTTGTCCATATCACCTTCCATAGCATAACCAAGTAAAAGCCTTTGAAGACGGCGTTCATGAGGGTTCATGCTGGAAAGACGGCTGAGCTTCTGCTCAATCTCTTCCCATTCGGGTAGTGGGTAAAGTAGCAAGCAGGGTTGCTGAATATCAATTGTGCAAACGAGCTGTCCCTGACAATCGTCCATTAGGAGCTGTCGATACCTTGTAGGTACCGTTACTCGCCCTTTTGAGTCCAGACTGATTGCGTTAGCGCCGCGGAACATTCCCCTAGCCCATAGATTATTGTTTTTATTTGAAAGGACACAAATCGACGATTCAGATCCACTTTAT
Source organism: Paraneptunicella sp. (assembly GCA_964228975.1). Classification (GTDB taxonomy): domain Bacteria; phylum Pseudomonadota; class Gammaproteobacteria; order Enterobacterales; family Alteromonadaceae; genus Paraneptunicella. The sequence goes on from CAXRCC010000062.1 coordinate 3,731, forward strand.
GCCACTTTTACCCACAAAAGGTAGTTTAGGAACCACCCCCTCCCCCTGTCAAGCGAAAAAACGTCCAAAAAAGGGCACTGGGTATACTTTTTAAAAAGGCCCAAAGAAAAGTGTTTTAAAAGCAGAATGTTAGTTAAATGTGCTTTTTTACTCGTGTTTGTGGGGGATTGTGGGGAAAAGTACTAGAGTGCAAAAGCCGTTGGCTGGTATGGTTAAGATATAAGAGCCCATACGTTTTATATAAATAAATAAGAGAAAGAAACGATGAATGCTAACACTTGCATCATGGCGATCGACCAAGGAACCACCTCTAGCCGCGCCATTTTGTTTAAACCCGATGGCAGCATCCTAACCATCGAACAACAAGAATTTTCGCAAATCTATCCTCACCAAGGCTGGGTCGAACACGATCCTGAAGAAATCTGGCAAACGACACTTGAAGTCACTCAAGCTGCCGTCAAAAAAGCCCAATCTTTGCAGCTTAAGGTGTTAACCATTGGCATTACCAACCAACGAGAAACCACCGTAGTTTGGGACAAACAAACGTGAAAGCCGGTGTATAACGCCATTGTGTGGCAAGACAGAAGAACCACCGATTTTTG
>CAXRCC010000063.1:0-12327 GCA_964228975.1 Paraneptunicella sp.
GATCTTGCTGCGCGGATATCGTGGAATGAATCGACCGGAGGTACTGGGAAGTAGCCGCCTTTAACACCAGGACGATGACCAAAGTTACCGCCGTCCATTTCTGTTCCTGAATTCCATTTAGCTTCATCAGAATCAAGCTTATAGAAAGAACCGCCCATGTCTGTGTGGAAGCGCACATCATCAAACATGAAGAACTCTGGCTCAGGACCAAAGAATACAGTGTCACCAATGCCTGTAGACTTTAAGTACTCTTCAGCACGGCGTGCAACAGAGCGAGGATCACGGTTGTAACCCTGCATTGTAGTCGGCTCTAAGATGTCACAACGTAGGTTAACTTGGGTTTCTTCGGCGAATGGGTCGAGTACAACTGACGTTGGATCCGGCATGAGAACCATGTCTGATTCATTAATGCCTTTCCAACCTGAAATAGAAGAACCGTCGAACATTTTGCCTTCTTCAAAGAAGTCTTCATCTACTAAATTCGCGGGAATAGAAACGTGCTGCTCTTTACCTTTGGTATCAGTGAAACGCAGATCAACGAATTTAGCTTCGCTCTCTTTAATAAACTCTAGAGCATTTTCTATAGACATATCTTCCTCCAGTTGGATTTGGGTGCTAATCGCATCTTGGCGACATAGAAATTCAATATAGTATCCGGTGTTGGCACTAACATAGCGATTTTTGTGCCAACAAAGGAAATAATTAAAATCCTTTTAAATCAATTAGATGAATTGCCACTCATCAATATTAAAATTTTGAAATGCACTGTTATGGTGCGCAACAGGATCATTATAGTGCAGTTTGGCAATATTCATGGATCAAAAAGCAATAATCAGAAAATCAACTTTCATGAATTCGCTTGGGAGTTGATAAATCTTATATTTTTATGAAGAAGTTAAAAAAAGCTCAATTCTTCATCGCCAAACCGCCTATAAGCCTGTAGAATCCGCCGACTGCAAATTCATTGACGTCTGGATGTTCCAGCAAATTGAGAGATGACGCGAATGAGCGCTACAAACGATACAATTGATAAGTTACGCAATATTGCGATTATTGCGCACGTTGACCACGGTAAAACAACCTTGGTTGATAAACTACTGCAACAGTCCGGCACGTTAGAAAGTCGTGGCGAAGCTGAAGAGCGAGTAATGGATTCCAACGCCATTGAAAAAGAGCGCGGAATTACTATCCTTGCTAAAAATACCGCTATTCGCTGGAACGATTACCGCATTAACATCGTAGACACGCCAGGACACGCCGATTTCGGTGGTGAAGTTGAGCGTATCATGTCGATGGTGGACTCGGTTCTTCTATTGGTTGACGCACAAGAAGGCCCTATGCCTCAAACGCGTTTCGTAACGCAAAAAGCGTTCGCACAAGGCTTGAAGCCTATCGTTGTTATTAACAAGATTGATAAGCCTGGTGCTCGCCCTGATTGGGTAATGGACCAAGTATTCGATCTTTTCGATAACCTAGGTGCAACAGACGAGCAACTCGATTTCCAAGTGGTTTACGCCTCTGCAATTAACGGTTGGGCTTCTTTAGAAGAAGGCGAAGAAGCGCAAGACATGAACGCGCTATTCCAAACGATTGTAGACCAAGTTGAACCGCCTAAAACGGACGTAAATGGTCCATTCCAAATGCAGATCTCTCAGCTAGATTACAACTCTTACTTAGGTGTAATCGGTGTGGGCCGTATCGCGCGTGGTTCAGTAAAACTCAACCAACAAGTCACTATCATCAATGATGCGGGTGAAACGCGTAACGGTAAAGTGGGTCAAATCTTTGGTTACCTTGGTCTTGAGCGCCATGAGATTACCGATGCGCAAGCAGGTGACATCATCGCGATTACAGGTTTAGGTGAGCTGAAAATTTCAGACACTATCTGCGATCAAGGCAATGTAGAAGCGTTACCTGCGCTTTCTGTTGATGAGCCTACGGTAACAATGACTTTCCAAGTAAACACGTCTCCATTTGCAGGGCGTGAAGGTAAGTACGTAACATCACGTAACATCCTTGAGCGCTTGGAAAAGGAACTGGTTCACAACGTGGCACTTCGCGTTGAAGAAACGGATGACCCAGATAAATTCCGCGTATCAGGTCGTGGTGAGCTTCACTTAGGCATCTTGATTGAAAATATGCGTCGTGAAGGTTACGAACTCGCCGTATCTCGTCCAGAAGTTATCATTAAGGAAATCGACGGTGTTATGCAAGAACCGTTCGAAACCTTAACTATCGACTGTGAAGAAGAGCACCAAGGTTCAATCATGGAGCAAATTGGCTTACGTAAAGGTGAGTTAACCGATATGTCTCCAGATGGTAAAGGCCGTGTTCGCATGGACTTTATGATCCCAAGCCGTGGCTTGATTGGTTTCCAAACTGAATTTATGACCTTAACTTCAGGTTCTGGTTTGTTGTACCACACATTTGATCATTATGGTGCATTCAAAGGCGGTGATATTGGTCAGCGTAAGAACGGTGTATTGATTGCTAATGCAAACGGTAAAGCACTTACAAACGCACTATTTAACCTACAAGAACGTGGTCGTTTGTTTATCGGTCACGGTGTTGAAGTGTACGAAGGTATGATCATCGGTATTCATAGCCGTGATAACGACCTGACTGTTAACGCACTGAAAGGTAAGCAGTTAACAAACGTTCGTGCATCCGGTACAGATGAAGCTCAAAGCTTGGTTCCGCCAATTGTTATGACACTTGAACAAGCAATGGAATTCATTGATAACGATGAGCTTGTTGAAGTAACACCAGAAAGCATTCGCATGCGTAAGAAGCTTTTAACTGAAAGCGATCGTAAGCGTGCTTCTCGTCAGAAAGACTAAACGAGAAATTTATTTTTAGCTTAAAACTTAAAAATAAAACAATAAATTAAAAGAAGAGCCACTATTATTGAGTGGCTTTTTTTTAATTTTTTTCTGGCTAAGTCTGGCTAACTCTTATATCAACAACAATACTTAATTTTTAATTTCAATTTTGGCTTGTCTCATGGTTATTAAAAAAGAAACCAGTGGGCGGGTTGTATTGCTCTTGTATCCAAATCGTTCGTCTAACTGGAAACAAATTAAGTATCTATCCTTTTTCTTCAGTCTTTTTTGCCTATTGATCGCATTTATTTGGGGTTGGCTTGGTATTTGGATAATTCTTCCTTTTGCAGGCCTTGAATTAATGCTGTTATTTCTCTTTATGCATCACAATTTACGTGCAAGTTACCGCAAAGAAATTGTGGTAATGACACTGCATTCAATCAAAGTTTCATCAGGGTTTAATACACCTCAATTAAAGTGGCGATTCAACAAGAAAGGGAGCGAGATGCTTATTTTAGAAATGAGACATCCAGATGACCCTCCATGCCTATATTTAGTAGGTGAAGACAATAGAATAGAAATAGGGCGATATCTAAACTACGAGGACAAAATGCAATTAATTGAAGAGGTTAAAGCTCAAAAAATATGTTGCAGGTTTGTTAAAAGCCCGATCACCGTTTCAATGTGAGAATTTTACACCTCAAACGGTTTAAATATTTTAACTTTTGCAAAAAACTACCCTTTTGTATTTTATTTATTCGAAAAATTGTTGGAAAATACAGCATCTCGAATTTTTTTATTTGCACTTTGTGTGAATAAAAATGTGACCTTAATGTATCTATATACAAGTAGGAACTTCGAGATTTATAACAAATATATTAAGCAACTTGTGGAGAATCCAATGAATAAATCGCTTAGTGCATTGCTAGTAACAGCATGCTTTAGCGCTTCTGTTATGGCACAAGTGGAAAATGGAACTTTCGAAAGTTGGTCAGGCAGCACTCCCGCTGGTTGGACAACAATTGACTCAGGAATTGATGTCAGCCAAACAACAAGCCCCGTTTTTGAAGGTAGCTCGGCAGCTTCTATTCGTGTAACAACGGGTACACAAAGTTCAACAGACTTCAGACAATCAGTGAGTGTCGTATCTGGTCAAACTTATAACTTCAGCGCACGTGTTTACCACACAGAAGGTGGTGTAAGAGCACGTATGTATGTAGATGGTTATCATAATTACTCTAACGCTGGCACCACAAACCAGTGGCAAGAGCTTAGCCATTCTTATACTGCTTCTTCAACAGGCACAATCGAAGTTGGATTGCGCTTCTATGACGTATCCGGTTTCGATGGTTCTGAAATCGTTTACGTTGATAACTTCCAGCCAACTACATCAAGTGGTGGCGGTGATACTGGCGGCGGCACAGGTGGTGGTACCGGTGGCGGCACGGGGAGCTGTGCAACAACGGCGGCAACGTTAAACCTCACAACAGACCAATACGGCAGTGAAACTAGTTGGGAGCTGAAAAACAGCGCCAATACCACTATTGCGTCAGGTAATGGTTATGCAAACAATACTAGCGTAACAGAAGACTTCTGCTTAGAAGACGACACATACTCGTTCACTATCTTTGATAGTTTTGGCGACGGTATTTGCTGTAGCTTCGGCAACGGTGCCTATAGCATCGTGAGTGGGGGTTCTACACTTATTTCAGGCGGTTCATTTGCCTCATCTGAAACCAAAACATTTGTGATTGGTACAACAGGTGGTGGTACTGGCGGTGGAACCGGTGGTGGTTCAACGGATTTAGGTGAGTACTATAAGAGTGCAGAAGGCTTAACAGGCTTCTCGCTGAAAACAGCACTTCACAACATTATTCGTGGTCACACTACACGTGGTTACAGTGCAATCTGGGGCTTCTACCAAGACCACGCCATTGACCGTTACTTCGAAAATGACGGTTCAATTTTGGATATTTATTCTGAAAATCCAACAGGTAATGATCCTTACACATATGTGAAAGGCACAGACCAATGCGGAAGCTTTAGTGGAGAAGGTAGCTGCTACAACCGTGAGCACTCATTCCCACGTAGCTGGTTTGGTGGTAGCAGAGAACCAATGAACTCTGATATTCATCACATTTTCGCAACAGATGGTTTTGTAAATGGTCAACGTAGTAGCTTCCCTTATGGTGAAGTGGGTTCTGCATCATTCACATCAAATAACGGCTCTAAGAAAGGGTCAGCGGCGTCAGGTTTAGGCTATTCTGGTACTGTTTTTGAACCAATTGATGCCTTTAAAGGCGACATCGCTCGTGCCTACTTCTACATGGCAACACGTTATCAAGATGTGATTGCAGGTTGGGAAGGTAACTCTAGTTCTTCGAATGCTGTTTTGAACGGTACAAGCACACAAGTATTCGAAACGTGGCAATTAAACCTGCTTAAGCAGTGGCACGCACAAGATCCAGTGAGCCAAATGGAAATCGACAGAAACGATGCTGCGCAGCCTTATCAAGGCAACCGTAACCCGTTTGTTGATCACCCAGAATTTGTCACTCAAATCTGGGGCAACTAATTTTTCAATAGTTCCAAATTGCAAAAACACAAGGCGCTTCGGCGCCTTTTTTTGTGCCCTGTAAAGGAAACCATCTCGTACTCATCCCTGTCTTAGTTAAGATGAAACCCTAAACTTGCACGGTGATTTGCGTTGAGAAATGCGAGCTTTGTGAGTACTGTTAAAGATAAGAGGGGGAGGTGTTTATGAAAATACGTCATCTTTTAGTGAGCGTGATATGTTGTAGTACACTGGCTATCAGTGGTTGCCAGTCAACGTCAGGCCCTATCGTACAAAAACAACCACTGTTCTACGAGCAAGCTTTTCCAAAAGCGAGTTCCTATCAAATAGAGTCAGAACAAGAGATATTTGCACTAAACGATAATGCGAAAGTGTTTGTCTCTAAAAAACTGATGCATATCGAAGACCCAATTGATCGTATGAAAACGCTAATGGTGAGCATTTTCGACCGATCCGACTTTAACTTACTATACGACAATCATGCTAATACGATTGCGGCTGATACTTTTGATAATCGCGCAGCAAACTGTTTATCCATGTCGATAATGACCTACTCGTTAGCGAAATATGCAGGCGTTGAAGTTGCCTTTCAAGAAGTGGAAGTCCCCGAGTATTGGACAAGAAGAGAAGGCTTTAGCCTGTTAAACGGGCATGTAAACTTATTAATGAGTCCAGAAGAAGATACAGGACGTTTCTACATTAAGCCTAAAGGAATGGTCGTAGACTTCTATCCCTTTGTTGCGAAAAAACGTTTTCCGCAACACAAAGTCACCAAAGCCCGAATCTTATCGATGTTCTACAACAATAAAGGCGCAGATGCCTTGTTGAGAAAAGAGTTCGATAAAGCCTATGCGTATTTTAGCCAGTCGTTAAAGCAAGATGCGACCTTTGAATCGGCTTGGGTTAACTTGGGCTTGCTGTACCGCATGGCAGGTCATGTGGAGCTCGCGAAGCAAACGTACTACCATGTTTTTAAGTTAAACGACGACAATTTAACCGCGTGGGAAAACCTAGCCATACTGCATCAAACCCAAGGTGAGCAGAGAATGGCTAACAAGATTCGAGAAAAAGTACTCCGTAAACGAAACAGTAACCCTTATTACCATTACATTCAGGGTGAAGAAGCATTAGAAACGGAAAACTTTGAACAAGCCATTGTTCACTTTAAACGCGCGATACGCATTAACAATAAAAAGCATCAATTCTATTTTGGTATGGCAAAAAGTTATGCAGGATTAGGGGATTTTGCCAATAGCCGACTTTTCCTGAGAAAGGCCCGTCGTTTTGCCGATTATGAAGATGAAAAAATCAAATACCAAGGCAAGCTGGATTTAATGGCGTCGCTGTAGTCTTCATTTCATGATTTCTGTCATTAACGGGGAGCGTCTTGCTCCCTTTTTTCTGCTCGATTCCTTCGTTTAACCCTGCACCATGATTTTCCAAACTCCTCCTTTTTTGCACCATGTCTGTGCGAGTGCGTTTCTCATATTTGCGTAAATAAAAACTAAATGACTGAAAATATTGAACTATTTCTTATGGCACAGCTCTTGATAACACATTGGCATACCAACTTTAAAAACAAGAACTTTGGGAGCGTCGCTATGAAACTCGTAACCGCCATTATTAAGCCGTTCAAGCTTGATGATGTCAGAGAAGCCATTTCAGACATCGGAATCGACGGTTTAACCGTGACAGAAGTAAAAGGCTTTGGCCGTCAAAAAGGGCACACAGAATTGTACCGAGGTGCAGAATACCAGGTCGATTTTCTCCCCAAAATTAAGTTGGAAATTGCCATTCAAAGTGATCATGTTGATCGCCTTGTTGAAGCCATTTGTGATGCAGCTCAAACCGGCAAAATCGGTGACGGCAAAGTATTCGTTTATGACCTAGAACACGCTGTTCGGATTCGCACAGGCGAAACCGATGGTGAAGCCATTTAGTAGTAGGGGGAGCCATTATGGAACAAACATTTCACTTGCAATACGCCATCGACACATTCTATTTCTTAGTGTGTGGCGCACTCGTTATGTGGATGGCGGCTGGTTTCGCCATGCTAGAAGCGGGCTTAGTTAGAGCTAAAAACACAACAGAAATCTTGACTAAAAACGTCGCGTTATTCGCTATTTCTTGCACCATGTATTTAATTTGCGGCTACGCCATCATGTACGACGGCGGGATTTTCTTAAGCGGTATCGAAAGCGTTGATGTGGCATCTACACTGGGTGATTTCTCATCGAGAGAAGACGGCTTTGAAGGTGGCGCAATTTACTCATCTGCATCAGATTTCTTCTTCCAAGTTGTTTTTGTTGCAACAGCCATGTCGATTGTATCTGGTGCGGTTGCTGAGCGCATGAAGTTGTGGACATTCCTTGCCTTCGCCGTTGTGATGACAGGGGTTATCTATCCACTAGAAGGTAGCTGGACATGGGGCGGGCAGTCGGTATTTGGCTTGTACTCGCTAGGCGATTTAGGTTTCTCAGACTTCGCAGGCTCAGGCATCGTACATATGGCGGGCGCAGCAGCGGCATTAGCAGGTGTATTGCTGCTTGGCCCTCGTAAAGGTAAGTACACAAAAGATGGCAAAGTTAACGCTATTCCAGGCGCTAACCTTCCGCTTGCGACATTAGGTACGTTTATTTTGTGGATGGGCTGGTTTGGCTTTAACGGTGGCTCAGTGTTGAAATTAGGCGATATCGCTAACGCAAACTCGGTTGCCATGGTGTTCTTAAACACGAACGCTGCTGCCGCGGGTGGTGCAATTGCCGCGCTATTACTTGCCAAGATCATGTTCAAAAAAGCCGATTTAACCATGGCGTTAAATGGTGCGCTGGCAGGCTTAGTCGCAATTACTGCTGAACCGTCTACGCCAACAGCGCTTGCGGCCACAATTATTGGTGCAGTGGGTGGTGTGATTGTTGTCTTCTCAATCGTTACGCTCGATAAGCTGAAAATTGATGACCCAGTAGGTGCTATCTCTGTTCATGGTGTAGTGGGTCTATTTGGTTTACTTGTTGTTCCTGTAACTAACGACGGCGCGACATTTGTTGGGCAAATCGCTGGTGCGGCTACCATCTTTGTATGGGTATTTGCAGCAAGCTTAGTTACGTGGTTAGTGCTAAAAGCAATTATGGGACTGCGCGTTAGTGAAGATGAAGAATACAGTGGTTTGGATATCGTAGATTGCGGTCTAGAAGCTTACCCTGATTTTTCAGTCAGAAAGTAAGATTGTGATAAGTCACTATTAAACAAGTGACTTATTCAAACTAATGAAAAGTGACATCCGAAATAAAAAATAATAATAACAGTAAATTCCGGTCAGGGCCTCGCTTCCACTCAGGTGAAGCCCACAACATAATAAGTAGAAAGCTTTGTTAATTACCTGTTCCTGTGTAGGTGATTACAAAAAAGCTCATTCCTCCAATCTTTTATTCAAGGCGACGCCCGGTTTTACCGGGCTTTTTTCTTTTAAGCGCCAAACGATGCCATAACAACACCAATACCGTTTATCGTCAGAGCGTGTGATTGGTCGAATCTAATACAAAACAAACGCTTATTTTTTGAATGACAGTGCTATGATGCAAACTCGATTAAATTCCCTTTTTGGAGAGATACATGACACGCTTTTTAAGCTTCTTTTGTTTCATGTTTATCGCCGTACAGGCTCAAGCGTACGACAGAATTACCGGCAAACACTTTGCGAGTCGCTCAGAAGTGATCGCCCAACACGGTATGGCAGCAACCAGCCAACCTTTGGCGACGCAAGTTGCTCTCGATATTCTGAAAAAAGGTGGCAGTGCCGTTGATGCAGCGATTGCTGCCAATGCAATGTTAGGGCTTGTTGAGCCAACGGGGTGTGGTATTGGTGGTGATTTGTTTGCCATCGTGTGGGATAGCAAAGGTAAAAAGCTGCATGGTTTAAATGGTTCGGGCCGCTCTCCAAAAGCGCTGAAGGCGTCTCACTTTGAGGCGCTTGGTCTCGATAAAATTCCTTCTTATGGGCCACTTCCGGTGTCGGTGCCCGGTGCCGTTGATGGCTGGTTTGAACTGCATGCTAAATTTGGCAAGTTGCCAATGGCTGACATTCTTGCACCTGCTATTAAATATGCGCGAGATGGTTTTCCCGTTAGTGAGTTAATTGCTTATTACATGGATCGTAGCGTATCGCGAATTGGTCAATATCCCGGCTTTAAAGAAACCTATATGCCCAATGGCAGAACGCCACGCAAAGGGGAGATATTTAAAAACCCCGGCTTAGCTGCAACCTACGAAAAGCTTGCCTCAGGTGGGCGTGATGCGTTTTACAAAGGCGACATCGCACGTATTATCGCCTCTTACATGCAGGAGCAAGGGGGCTTTTTAAGTTATGACGATTTAGCCAGCCATCAGTCGCAGTGGGTAGAACCTGTATCCAGTAATTACCGAGGTTACGATGTATGGGAATTACCGCCAAATGGACAAGGTATCGCAGCCCTGCAAATTTTAAATGTGATGGAACAGTACGACCTAGAAGGCATGGGCTTTGGTAGCGAGGAATACATTCACACGTTTGTTGAAGCCAAAAAGCTTGCTTTTGAAGACAGAGCTAAGTACTACACGGATATGGACTTCAATAAAACGCCGGTTGACTGGCTAATCTCGAAGAAATACGCACAGCAACGCAATGCCCTTATTGACCCTAAAAAAGCGGCAAAACGCTACGATGCTGGACCGTATGAAGGCGACACCATTTATCTCACAACCGCAGATAAAGACGGCAACATGGTGTCGTTAATTCAAAGTAATTATCGTGGTATGGGCTCAGGTATGACGCCGCACGGTTTGGGTTTTATCATGCAAAATCGCGGTGAACTGTTTGCACTCGATAAGGCGCATTTTAATGCTTATGCCCCGGGTAAACGTCCATTCCATACCATCATCCCAGCCTTTGTCACCAAAAACGGTCAACCTTGGCTAAGCTTTGGTGTAATGGGAGGCGGTGCTCAGCCTCAAATGCATGCGCAAATTGTCATGAATATGATTGATTTTGGTATGAACCTGCAAGAAGCGGGAGATGCACCACGCATTTTACACAGCGGTTCCAGCCAGCCTACAGGGGAAATCATGCAAGACGGTGGTTACATCAGCCTTGAAAATGGGTTTTCATCTGAAGTAAGGCGTGAATTAGTGCAAAAAGGGCACGTATTAAGAGAAGTATCGGGTTGGTTCGGTGGTTATCAAGCCATTATGCGAGATCCCGTTACTGGTGTATATTATGGCGCATCAGAAAGTCGTAAAGACGGTCAAGCGGCAGGGTATTAAACTACGCTGTCAGTGAATGTATCCATTTTGAAGTGAAATTGCATGGCACAACCTCAAAAAGGCATCTGCGCAGAGCCTAACCTACACGCACTTTATCTTATGTTTAATGTGCACGAAGATCACGATGCTCCAATGCGTAAAAAGCTGGTGGAGGTGTTAAACCTCTTCCAGCATTACGATAACGAGCACTATGAAGCCATGGTGTCGGGGGTTATTGCGGTAGGCAATAATTATTGGTTAGAGCTGTATCCTGGGTTATTGCCACAAGAAATTGCCCCCTTTCCTGATATGCATTGCGAGGATCGCCATGCGCCTGTTGTGCCTTATGATCTCTTTATTCAAATTCGTGCAGACAGAGCGGATATTTGCCACGCCATTGGGGTGGATGTATACGAACTATTGCGCCCGCACGTTGATTTGGTTGAGCAAGTTAAAGGCTTCCGTTACCTTGATGGAAGGGATTTAACAGGCTTTGTGGATGGCACAGAAAACCCTCGCGGTATGCACAAATTTGATGTAGCCATTGTGGGGGATGACGACCCCGATTTTACCGGCGGCAGTTACATTCATGTTCAGCGTTATCGCCACAATTTAGAAAAGTGGGATAAGGTGTCGGTGACGGATCAAGAACAAATCATTGGGCGCACCAAAGATGACGATATTGAGTTTAGCGCCGATAAAAAAGCGGCCTTTGCGCACACAAAGCGCACGAGCTTGAAAGATGCCCAAGGCAACAGTTTAGAGATTCTGCGCCAGAGCATGCCTTATGGTGATATGAAAGAGCAAGGGTTGTACTTTGTTTCTTGCTGTAAAAGCCCAAAACCGTTTACACGCATGTTAGAAAGCATGATTTTTGGCGATGGCAAAGGGCATCATGATCATTTGCTTGATTACACAACCGCAGAAACAGGCTCCGCGTTTTTTGCTCCTTCTATCGATTTTATTAAGCGAAACGGTAAGGACTAAGCTCCCGCTTAAAAAGCGTGCAAACGGTAATCTGAAAAATAGAAACTTTAAAAAAGCACTTCAAATAGCACCTTAAATTGAACCTTAAATAGAACCGACAAAAAACGGCGTCCTCAAAGAAAAGACGCCGTTTTTGTTTTCACTGCTTAATGTTCAATAACAGAATGGCTTATCGCTTTATCGAAAAGCCCGGTTGCGTAATATCAACCTCTGTTACCGTACCGTATTTTTTCACAATATCGCGGATCTCATCTGCCTTACCGATAACCAAGGTTTGCAAGTTCTCTTTCGGGAAGTACTTGGCGACTAACGCCTTGGCTTTCTCAACAGTGAGCGTGTCGACTTGTGATTGGAAGTCATTGATATAACTTTCATCAAAGCCATAAACGTGCATGCTTCTTAGCAAGCTTGCCAATTGGCTGGTGGTTTCATAACGAGGTGGAAACTGGCCTTTCACATAGGCTTTTGCAGAATCCAACGTTGTTTTATCAATGCCTTTTTCCCACAAGCGTGCATAGGTTTCCAGCGCTAAATCCATCGCCTTTTCAGTGGTGTCCACATTGGTGTAAGACGACAAATAAAACATACCGGTATGTTTGTAATGCGAAAAGCGACTGCGTGCGACATAAGTTAACCCTGAGTTCACGCGAAGCTCGCTGTTTAACC
>CAXRCC010000064.1:0-15078 GCA_964228975.1 Paraneptunicella sp.
GCCGATGCCTATTCTCTTGATGAAGATTCTGTCCTAACCGTTAACGCCGCAAACGGTTTTTTAAGCAATGATTTTGACGCCGACCTAAACGACACGATTCGCTTTACCGGGATTGTGCGCGTTGCTGAAAACGGCGAATTAGCAGCCGACTCAACGGGTGCCTTTAGCTACACGCCTAACGCCCACTTTTTTGGTGAAGACCACTTTACCTATGCCATTGAAGATAGCAGCGGTCAGGTCAGTGAAGCCCGTGTGACGCTGGTTATCAGCAATATTCCCGATGCGCCACACATCACGAACGATTCGTTTTTAGTCACAATAGATGAAGCCACAGTGCTTGATGTGCTTGCCAACGACAACAACCTCGATGGCGAAAACAGCCTACTGAACATTACTCAAGCCGGTGCCCAATTCGGTAGCGTCAGTATCGAACAAGGCCGCACCTTGCTGTATACCTCAGCGCAAAACTTTGAAGGCGTTGATACCCTGACTTACCAGGTTATCGCAACGGGCAATAACAGCGACAGCGCACTCGTCAGTACGGGGACAGCCACCGTTGAAGTGGTGCCACCCAACGATCCACCCACAGCAGTGGATGACACGGTTTCTATGGATGAAGACACTACGGGCGTGTTTAATGTCACTGCAAACGATACCGATCCCGAAAACGACAACCTCACGTTACTCTCTGTCAGCTTTTTTGATGATGTCGGGCAAACAGGCACATTGCAGCGCAAGCGCACACAGCCGCATTCATCATCGCGCCGATTAATTATTGAAGACAACGAAGAAGAAAACCCCGGCACGGTTTCTATCGCTAATAACCAAGTTGTCTATGTGCCAAGCCCTGACTTCTTTGGCGACGTCACGCTGGTTTATGTTATTGAAGATATACGCGCCCAGCAGTCTCAAGGGCGCATTAACGTCACGGTTGCCCCCGTTAACGATGCCCCACAAACCGAGCCTGACACCGCATCTACCCTTGAAGATACGCCAGTGACCATTGATGTGTTAAGCAACGATACCGATGTGGAAAATGACGCGCTGCGCATCATAAACGTGGATAGCGGCAGCGGTACAGGCACGATTTCTGGTTCCACTATTACCTTTACGCCTACCACACATTTTAACGGCGTCGCATCACTGACGTATAACATCGCCGATACCAGCAACGACTCGGCTTCTGGCACGGTAACCATTGAAGTGACTCCGGTAGACGATCCGCCGTTTGCCAACGACGACAGCGCATTTGCGTCTGCGGGTCAAACCATCACTATCAATCCACTTATCAACGATGGCGATCCGGATGGCGATGTACTCACTATTTCCGGGGCAAGCGCCTCTTACGGTAGCGCTTCTGTAAACGGCCTGACGCAGGTTAGCTATACACCACCAGAAGAATTTTCAGGGACTGACACCATCACTTATCAGATCTCGGATGGAACTGGGCTTTCTGCACAGGCTGAGATATCGGTACTCATTGGCGATCAGCCTCCCACAGCCAATAACGACAGCTATTTGGTTGATGGAAATGGTAACACGGCGGTGATTGACGCAAATGTGGGAGTTTTAGCAAACGATACAGACTTAGAAGGCGTCACCCTAAGCGCCAGTATCCTTGGTTCACCCAGCTACGCGTCGAGCTTTACGCTAAACGCAGACGGCTCGTTTCATTACGTGCATGATGGCAGCGATAACTTCACCGACAGCTTTACTTATACAGCATCAGATGGCTCCAACGTAGATTCTGCCACCGTTAGCCTAACTATTTTCCAAAAGAATTTAGCCCCAAGTGTTTGTAACATTCCTCATACGCAAGCCGTGGTTGGGCAAAATTACCATTACACCATTGAAGTTCAAAACCTCGATGAAGACCTGCTGACCTATGATGTAACCAACCTACCAAGCTGGTTGAGTTTCGATGCCATGAATAACGACATTTCAGGCACACCAATGAGTTCAGATAGCAGTGCCAACAACATCTCTATCAAAGTCACCGATACACAAGGCGCGTTTGATGAGTACGTTTACAGCGTTAATTTAATGTCGGAGTTTGGCACGAGTGGCGAAGCTTCAGTCGACTTTGGCGCAGGCGATGACAAAGTCGCGGGTATCCTTAGAGACAAACTCGGCAGAATCATTGTCGCAGGCACCAGCAATAATAATTTTGCATTTGCCCGCTTCTTGGCAAACGGCACCTTAGATAGCAGCTTTGGTACGTCAGGTATTGTCACCGTTGATTTTGGTTCTACCGAAAAACTGTACGATATCGCCCTCACCTTAAACAACCAAGTGGTCGCCATCGGGCAAACGTTCGACTCGGTTAATGGCGATGCCGAAACAGGCGTGGTAAAACTCACCGAGGACGGTTCGCTAGATACCCAGTTCAACAGCACAGGCACACTTACCCTAGACTTTGGCTCGAACTCACCAGACTATCCCAAAAGCATCATTGCTCACGAAAATGGCGACTTAACCCTCATTGGCTACTACAACAATGGAACGGATACCGATGTATACGCCATGCAGGTAAATAGCCAAGGCTCGCTCAATAGTGCATTTGGCACCAGCGGTAAACTATCCCTCAGCAGCGCCAACGACCAAAGCGTGAGTGATGCGGTCCTTGATAGCGAAAATAATATCTACATTGCAGGTACGCATACGGGCCTATCCGACACCGACTTCATGTTGGTACATATCGACTTAGACAGCGACAACAACGGCATACAAGACGGCGTCATCAACACCGGAGTTGGCGCAAGTGGCTTAGTCACTTACGATCAAGGCATTGCTGATGAAGGCTTAACCATTGCTGTTGGCAGTGAAGGTAATTTGTTGTTAGGGGGAGCGAACCTAAGCCAATTTTGGCTTGCGAGTTTCTCGCCGAGTTTGACGTTAAATGCAGGCTTTGGGACCAGCGGTATTGTAACAGCAGACTACTTCTCATCAGCTGCCGTCGATAAAGTCACCGACATTGTGCAAGACGGGTTTGGCAATATCTTCATGGTTGGCGTAGCAGATTCAAAAATCGGCGTGGTAAAACTCAATGCCACAGGCACGCTGGATACCACTTATGGCACTTCTGGCGCAAGCACATTCACAATAAACGGCGACAGCACCAAACGTGCTGTTGGCGCGCTCGATGCGCTTGGGCAAATACTGCTTAGCGGCACCGATACCAGCCTGAACAATATTCGCCTAATTCAGGATAACGCTGTTGCAAACAGCAGTTTATGGGGCTGTGATATCAGCTTAGCCAGTGCCAATAGCACGCCTTCTATTGATACGCTCGTTACGGTTGATGAAGGGCAAGCCAGTCAGTTTTATGCGGTAGGCTATGGCAAAGCCAATGCCACAGCCGTTAATGATTTACTGGTACTTAGCGTCGGCGACAACAATCAGTCTGCCCAATTTGGCCAAAACGGGTATATACGCTTAAGCCAAGGTAACGACTTTACGGTTCAATCAGCACGCGCAACCACCAGCGGCGACCTGCTTGTAGTAGGCTTTTATAATGCATCCCATGTACGTGTACTCAAACTCAACATTGAGGGCGAGTTAGATAACAACTTTGCCAGTGCAGGCGTTCAAGACTTTGGTAACGCGCAAACGAGTCAAGCGTTCGACAGTGCACTAGATAGCAGCGGTAATCTTTACATTGGCATCACTGTTGCCGACTCCACACCCATTACACGCATTATCAAGCTCGACAGCACTGGTGCCTTAGATGCCACCTTTGGTAGCAGTGGCATTGCCAATTATGTGGGCTTTGATGGCTTTAAACTCGCGCGCGGCGCAGATGGCAGTATCAACGTCATCGGCCAAGAGTTTAACTCAGGTGAAGCCAGCCTATTGCGTTTTACCGCCAGTGGTGTGCTCGATACCAACTTTAACAGTGGCTTCATCACCCTTGGTGTGGGCAGTGCCATTGATGTCGCCGTACTTTCAGATGGCGGCCTCGTCGCACTACTCAATGATTCAGGGCTTAGCCTGAAAAAGTACACATCATCAGGCGCGCTTGATACGAACTTCGGCACCAGCGGAGCGTTGAGCCTGCCGAATTATGTGCCCGGCCCGTATAGCTCACTCACTGCGTCATCCACGCCTTACTTTTTTGTACAAACCGATACCGCCAGTAGCGATGTTGCCTTATTGAAGCTAGATAATAACGGTAAATTCGATGCCAGCTTCCTCAATGCTGGCCAAGCCACCCTGCCCGGCATTATCAACGCTGCCGATATTAAAGGCGTGGCGCTAGAATCCACTGGGGAAATGGTCTTGTATGGTGTGGTTTTTGATGACTTTTTCCTAAACCATTTAAGCGCCAATGGCACACTTATTACTCGTGAGTTTGAGTTCTTATTCGACTTTGGCTTTGGTGAGGTCGGTAAAGGTATCGCACTCGATAAACAAGGCAGAATACTGGTAGCAGGCGCCACTCATGATGAAACGAACTTTAACGATGATGTCGTGATGGCTCGCTTTGCACCCGGTGGTATGGTCGATACTAGCTTTGCGACATCGGGAATCTTTACCACTATTGAAGCAGGCGAAGAGTCCTTTAATGACATTCACATCAATGCACTTTCTAAGGCAACAGTGCAAGGCGTCAATGATGATAATCCATTTGCAGGCGTGTTGATTGCCAATGGCAGTAGCGTGTCGGGCAACTTTAATAGTGCAACCTACGCGACCAATGTCAGCTCTGATACAGAAACAACAGGCAAGCACTACCGCGACGACGAAGGTGTTACATGGATTGCCGGTAGCAAAGCAGAGAAAGCGCACATCACCAAAGTACTGCGCTTAGGCGGTGTGGATACCAGCTTCACCACGTCTGCACTGAATACCACATTAGCCAGCATGACGAACGCACCAGACCGTTCTCAGTTAAACGCAGTAGCACGAACTGCCGATGGTGGCCTCATTACTGTTGGACAAATTACGTTAGGTGCTTCTCAAAATGGACTATTGGCAAAATTTGACTCGCAAGGTAACGTGGATACCAACTTTGGTGCGTCCGGCATCGTGCAAATTGGCGCGGTCGATAGCAATAATTACCAGCTTTACGATGTGTTAATTGATGCCCAAGGTAATATTATGACTGTCGGAAGCAAAGACAACGACCTGTTCATCGCCGCCTACAGCAATACGGGCACACAGCTTTATAGCAAAGTGGTAACACAGTCAGGTTTGTTAGTCGGTAAAGCGTTAGCACTTGATACCTTTGGTGCAATTTGGGTAGCGGGGCACAGCGAAGGCGGCTTTGAACTTTATCGGTTTAAGTCCGACTTAACCCAATTACACCAATACCCGTCAAGAGCGATCGGAGAAGCAGCAGAAGCGCAAGATATTGTCATTGATTCTCTTGGCAATGTATTCTTAACGGGTAGCGCGCAGATTGATCAAGAATGGGATATTTTTGTCATAAGATACCCTAACGCAGTAGGATCATTCTAAGGATGGCCAAGACCAAGAAGATTGATTTATTACTATGAAGCTTACATTTCACGGAGTTCGTGGCTCGATACCTTCGCCGGGGCCTGAGTTTATCAGGTACGGCGGCAACACGGCCTGTATTCACATCGAACTAAATAACGGCACACATTTAATTTTAGATGCAGGAACGGGCATTAAAAGCGTCGGCCAAAAGCTTGCCAGCCAGCCTGATGATATCTACCTGTTGCTGAGCCATAACCATTGGGACCACATTCAAGGTTTTCCCTTTTTTATTCCTATTTATCAGCCAGGTCGTAACATTTTCATCACGCCGGGCAAAACCTCTCAAGAAGACCACGATGCAGTGCTCAGGCAAATGACGGGCACCTACTTCCCCGTTAACTACCATTCATTAGAATCGAACATTCTCATTACCCCCGTTCCCAAAGAAATCGATTCGTGGGAATTGCAAGGCGCAAAAATCACTCGTCGCTCGATGAATCACCCTGGCAGCGGCAGCTCTTACTTAATTGAAGCCGATGGGGTAAAAGTGGCTTACATTACGGACAACGAGCTTTACCCACCGTATCAAAAGGAAACGGACTTTTTACAATGGGTTAATTTTGCCGATGAAGCTGACCTTATAGTACACGACGCGCAATATATGCTTTCCGATATGCCCGCCAAATCTGGCTGGGGACATTCCGTAGCAGAAGAAGCGGTCAAGCTGGCAATGGCGAGTCGCGCCAAACGCCTTGCCCTTTATAGCCATGATCATATTCGTACCGACGATGAAATAGAGGAAGTTGAAAAGCATTGCCAAGAAGTCATCGAAATCGCCCAAATTGATTTAACGATGTTTGCCGCCGCTGAAGGCATGAGTATCGATTTCGACGAATCATGAAGTTAAGCAGTATTCTCAACCAACGACAACGCTCAAGCTTTATCGGCATTATCTTGGTTGTGCTTGTACTGCTTATACAGTTTTCCCACCTTCAAACCGTCCAACAAGTCTTAAATCGCGCCGAGGGCATCGTTTACGATCTGCGCTTAAAGCACACGCTAGAAGAACGTGAAAAAGGCTTAGCTGAGGTACTCATCCTCGATTTAGACGAAAAAACCATGTCTGAAATTGGCTGGCCTTGGCCGCGTAAAGCCCTTGCTGATTTAATTCATATTCTGGCAGAGGCAGGCACGGCGGTGGTTGCTTTTGACGTTATTTTCTCCGAAGCTGAGCGCAATCCGGCTTCGGCTGTGTTGCAGGCCTTATCGCAATCCAAGTCCGCCTTGCCAGAGCAGGATATTAGCCACATTAACGCGCTTGTTCCCGTTATGGATGGCGATAAGCACTTTGTAGAAAGCTTTGCCAGCACGGACGTTTTGCTGGGCTACATTTTGCAGCAAGACAACATGCAGCGCGGCCAGCTTCCTGAGCAAGTCATACACAGCCAAGTGGCAATCAACGATAAGCTTCCCATCACCAACTTTTCCGGCTTTGTGACAAGTTTGCCGCAATTTCACGCCAGCTCCGCAGGCGAAGGCTTTATCAATTCCTCCCCCGAGCCAGATGGTTTTTTACGTAAAAGCGCGTTGCTGTACCGCTACCAAGATAAGCTTTTTCCAAGCTTGTCACTTGAGGCGGCCCGGCTTTACGCCTTGGCTGAAAATGTTGAATTAAACGTGCAACCTGCGGGCGACTTTAACCACATTGAAGGCGTCATCATTGGCAATGAACTTGTGCCTACCGATGCCGAAGGACGCGTGCTTATCCCCTATAAAGGCGGACGTGGCAGCTACCCTTATATTTCCGCAATTGATGTATTAGAAAAGCGCATTGACTTGAGCCTTTTCGAGGGCGCAGTCGTTTTTGTGGGCACCTCTGCCATTGGCCTTGCCGATTTACGCGCCACGCCTGTAGGCGTGCAATATCCGGGGGTTGAAGTGCATGCAAACGTGCTCGATGGCATATTAAACCCGCACCTTTTAAAATACCGCCCAGATTGGTGGGAAGCCGTCACCGCGCTCTACCTCATTCTTGTTGGTTTACTCCTCGCGTTATTGCTGCCCCGTTTAGGGCCCGCGCGTATGGCAATTGCGGGCATCATCACCTTAACTGGAACAGTGGCAGGGAACATCCTATTGTGGACGCAAGCCAATATGGCACTGCCTCTTGTATCTTCTTTGCTACTGATTCTATTGATCGTGGCGTATAACATTGCCACGGGCTTTTTCTCTGAATCCCGACAACGACAGCAAATCAAATCCATCTTTAATCAATATGTGCCACCCGCTCATATCGACAAAATGCTGTTATCGCCTGGCGATGTGTCTATGGACGGAGAAAGAAAAGAGCTAACGGTTTTATTTTCTGATATTCGCAGCTTCACAACACTTTCTGAAAACCTCAGTGCAAACGCATTAAAACGCCTACTGAACCGCTACTTCGATCCCATTACCGAATGTATTTTCAACCACCAAGGCACCATCGATAAATACGTAGGTGATATGGTAATGGCCTTTTGGGGTGCGCCTCTTGATGACAAGCAACACGCAGAACATGCCGTTGAAACCGCGCTCAATATGTTGGCCATTACTGCACAGCTTCGCCACACCTTTAAACAGGAAGGTTTACCTGAAATTTATATTGGTATTGGCATTAACACGGGCGAAATGAACGTGGGTGACATGGGCTCGACCTTTCGCCGCGCTTATACCGTGCTTGGCGATGCCGTCAACTTAGGCTCTCGGCTTGAAGGCCTGACAAAATATTACGGCGTGGAGTGTTTAGTGAGTGAATCTACCGCCGCACAATGCCCCAATAGGCCATTTCGACGCATCGATAAAGTCAAAGTTAAGGGAAAAAACCAAGCGGTAAGTATTCTTGAACCGATACATTCATCGCAAACAGAAAAACTCGCCCAGTGCGCGCAATATCATCAAGCCTATGATCATTATTTGCGACAAGAGTGGGACGAAGCCGAAGCGCTGCTTAATTTGTTAATTCAATCCTCCCAAGAAAAGCTTTACCAACTATATTTATCAAGAATACAAACGTTAAGGCACGCCTCATTAAACGAGGACTGGGATGGCAGCTTCACCCATACAAGTAAGTAGGATGTGACGATGGAAGTTAAAAACATACTCAATGAATTAGTCAACGTGAGTATTGCTCTTTCAACCGAAGAAGATACCACGTTGCTCTTGGAGAAAATCCTCCTTGCAGCAAAGCGACTGTCTCACGCTGATGGCGGAACCATTTACGGGGTTACCGAAGATAACAAGCTGAAATTCGACACCCTCGTTAACGACAAGCTAAACATGTACATGGGAGGCTCCTCAGGCCAACCGATTCCTTTTGATCCGATTCCCATCTTCTTTGGCGAGAAGATCAATCGCTCTGCATTAGTGGCTTATGCAGCGGGCTCCGGCCAGGTCATTAACATTGAAGATGCCTATTCTGTGACTGAGTACGACTTGTCTGGCCCTAAAAAGATGGACGCCAAAACGGGCTATCACACACAATCGGTACTGACCATCCCCATGAAAAACCACGAAGGTGATTTGAATGGCGTACTGCAACTGATTAATGCCCAAGAAAATGGCAAGGTTATCCCCTTTAGTGCCGACATTGAGCAAACGATTCGAGGTGTTGCTTCTTTAGCCGCCGTTGCCTTAACTAACCGCCAGCTCATTGATGGCATGGAAAACTTATTCCAATCGTTTACCCGATTAATTGCCAAAGCCATTGATGAAAAGTCACCTTACACAGGAGGGCATTGCCGACGTGTGCCTGAATTAACCATGATGATTGCCGATGCCGTGCATCGACACGATGTCGGGCCTTTCGCCTCATTTTCAATGACAGATGCAGATCGTAACGAGCTGAGCTTAGCGGGCTGGTTACACGATTGTGGCAAAATCGCTACGCCCGATCACATCATGGATAAATCGACGAAATTAGAAAAAGTCTTCGACAGAATTCACTTGGTCACAACACGTTTCGAACTGGCAATATCGCAAGTGACATTGGAATATACGAAAAAGATGCAACGCTGCACGGATGCCGCCGCATGCGAGCATTTGCAAATAGCCCTAGACAAAAAGGTAGCTGAACTGCAATCTGCCCGCGCCTTTATCGAACAAAGCAATATTGGCGGCGAATTCATCACCCCTGAGCAGCAAGCGTACATTGAATCTATCGCCACGCTATACACGGTTAGCATCGACGGAAAGCCACACCCTTTACTCACGGAAGAAGAAGTGTACAACTTAAAAATTGCCCGTGGCACTCTCACACCAGAAGAGCGCAGCATTATTAATCGTCATATGGATTTAACCATCGAGATGCTTGAATCTCTGCCCTTCCCCAAACACCTAAAACGCGTCCCTGAATTTGCAGGCGGGCATCATGAAAAAATGGACGGAACGGGCTATCCTAAAGGCTTAACCAAAGAACAGATGTCGGTGCCAGCAAGAATGATGGCAATCGCAGACATTTTTGAGGCACTTACCGCATCCGATCGCCCGTATAAGCCCGGTAAAAAAATTAGCGAATGTCTTCGTATTATGGGATTTATGTGTAAGGATAAGCATATTGATGCCGATTTATTTAAGGTGTTTGTAGAGCAAGGCGTCTTCCTCGATTATGCACAAAAGCACTTAAGCCAAGATCAAATTGACGACATTATTATCGAGGAGATACCCGGTTATTTAGACATTCATTAAGTGGGGACATATGGCACAACCCAATATTGCATTGTTACTCACCGGTGGCGGGGCTCGGGCCGCATATCAAGTTGGCGTGCTCAAAGCCATTGCAACGCTTTTTCCCCGCAATCATAAAATTCCCTTCCCTATTCTTTGTGGCACATCCGCTGGAGCCATTAACTCTACCGCACTGGCTTGTTACGCCTCGTGTTACCACCTTGGTGTGAGAAAGCTAGAATGGGTTTGGAAAAACTTCAGCACCGAACAAGTATACGTTGCTAATTTGTCTGGCACGTTACGCCATTTACTTAGCAATTACTTATCTAAGTTTCAAATTGAAGAGGTTAGAAAAACCCAAGGCAACTTGCTCAATAACCGCCCGTTGCGTGGCTTACTGCGCGACATGCTCGACTTCAAACGCATCGATAGGAACATTCACCGAAACCATCTTCAAGCCATTAGTGTGACGGTGTCGAGTTACACCAGCCATGAATCTGTCAGTTTTTTTCAAGGGCAAAAGCAAATTGGCCCTTGGCAGCGTCAAAAACGCCGCGGCGAGCCGTGCATTTTGGATGTTGACCACCTGTTAGGCTCCGCTGCTATTCCTATGGTGTTTCCGGTTATTCGCCTTGGTGAAGACTATGTTGGTGACGGCTCTATCCACCAGCTTGCCCCACTTAGCACGCCGATTCATCTTGGTGCAAACAAAGTATTGATTGTGGGTGTGGGACAACGAGAGAAACAGCCTAATATTTTTGATACCTGCCCGAGAAGCGCTACGGTTGCTGGGCATTTACTCGATACGCTTTTTGCTGACACCTTAGACGCCGACTTAGAGCGTGTTGATCGCATTAATCAAACCTTATCTATTCTCACCCCCGAACAAATGAAGCAAACTGACTTAAAGCCTATCGACTATATGCAAATTAAGCCCTCTGAGGATTTACAAAGCATTGCTCAAAAGCATTTTTTAAGTTTACCAAGTGGTATTCGTAGCTTGCTAAAAGTGATTGGTGTAAAGCCTGATTCGGAATCCAGTTTGCCCAGTTACTTACTGTTTGAGTCACCTTATTGCCAAGAGCTGATAGAACTGGGATTTAAAGACGGGATGGAGCAAAAAAATAAAATTCGGGACTTCCTAGAAATAGAATAATAAAAAATGAAATTGAAAGGCGTGAACTTCACTTCCAATTTCATCTTTTTAAACTGTCCCACGTAACAAATTGTAATTAAAGCACGTTATCTTGGTGGATTTTAATAAATAAAGGGGTACCGACTTTACTGTAGTCTAGCTTATATTCTTTACCATTAAGCGTTTGCACGAAAAGTAGCGTTTTTTCATCCCCAAAAATATCGGCATGGGTGATATCAATGAGTTCCATATCCAGTTTTTTCGCATCACGTTTGGTTTCAGGCACCACACCCGAATACTCTTTGATGCCTCTGTGAGTCACTAAAACAGTGGGGCTTTCCTCACCGTTCAGTAACAAAAGATCGAATTTTCTCACTTTATGGATAATGGTGTTTTTACCACTAATCAAATACGGCTTTTCAGTCATCACTCACTCCATTACGGCTAATTGCTTGACTATTTAAGTTACCGGAATGCCTTAAGATTAATTTCAGGCTATACAAAAAGAGTAGACCAGATTTACAAAAATGATGATTTTTTGCTTCGATAAACTCCAATGACTTTTCAGTGCACTTTCGTGTAGAGTAAATTTATGCAACATCAGATAAAAACACCTATTAATTGAATTGCAAACAGGTTAAAAAACACGAGCTCCTGAATAATTACTCAAATAAAACGAAAGATTATTTAGTAAGTTATGGTCGATATGATCAGTTCAAGAGGTAAGAATGTTGAACATCCCACGCTTATCTGTTGACCAGCCCTTACAAATTTGACGACTTTAATAAATAAAAAAAGAAATATTAGAAAACGTAATGAAACAGTTATCTATAGACAACCTACGAGCCTTTGTTGCGGTAGTTGAACTCGGTGGTTTTGCCAAAGCTGGGGAATACTTGAATCGCTCACAACCCGCTATCAGCCTGCAAATTAAGCGGCTTGAACAGCAATTAGATTGCAAACTGTTTCAACGGGAAGGACAACGGCAAGTACCCAATCAAAAAGGCAAAGAGCTATATAACATGGCGGTTGAATTGCTAATGCAAAACGACCATATTTTTCAGCACTTTGCGCGCGCACCGCTTTCTGGTCAAATCCGACTGGGCATTCCAGGAGAGTTTGCTACCACTTTATTACCTAACATTATCGGCACCTTTAATAACGCCCACCCAGATGTCACGCTTGAAGTCACCTCCGCACTCAGTGCAGATCTTTTAAAGTTGCACGCGCAAGAGCCATTCGATTTGCTCCTGGTACTTGGACACCCTTTACACACCAACGAGAAAATTCTTACCGACAGACTGGTTTGGGTTGGCTCTCAAGATGGCTTCCAAGACAACGGTCAGCTCTCTTTGGTACTTGCACCTGATGGTTGTGTTTATCGCCGTAAAGTCATTCAAGAGCTTGAAAATAAGCATATTAATTGGCGTTTGAGTTTTACCAATTCAGACCTTTCTGGCATTACAGCGGCCATTAAGGAAGGCTTAGGCATTACCGCCTTAGCGCGCAGTACCATTCCCACTTCCCTTAAAGAGCTAGAAAGCGAGAATCTTCCCGACTTGGGAGAAGTGAGTATTCACTTAAAATCGTTCAACGACAGCAGCAATGTCGCCAAAACGTTAGAAGAGTTTATGTATAACCGATTATCGGTCATGACAGGCTAACAGTAAGACGCCCACCACGTAACGATGAGTGGGCGTTTAGCGTTTAGCGTTTAGCGTTTAGCGTTTAGCGTTTAGCAGAGCCATCTTGGGCAGCTCTCCTTTCACCCCCATCGCCCGCAAAATCACATTTTCTTTGAAGCCCGGTAAAGCATTACCCAGCGACATGCCCATTCCTCTAACTAACTTTTTAACGGGATGATTACCCGCAAAAAGCTGCTTAAAACCTTCCATGGATGCAATCATTTGTGAGGCTTCGGTTTTACGCCAGCGTTCAAAGCCTCGTAAATTCTCAGTCTTCCCAATATCTTTTTCTTGCTGCTTGAGCGAAATTAAGGTTTCCGCAAGCGCTGCGGCATCCAGTAACCCTAAGTTTGCCCCTTGCCCCGCTAGCGGGTGTATCGTGTGTGCCGCATCGCCAATAATCGCCACGCCCTCACTCACCCATTGTCTTGCATATTGCATTCTCAACGGGAAACGCTGCCGCTCTGTGACTAGCGCACAAGGACCTAGCTGTGTATCAAACGCCACGGCTAACGCTTGGCAAAACGCGTCATCGGTTAATGCCATCAATTTATCGGCATGCTCCACGTCTTGAGACCAAACGATCGAACACATGTCATGCTCCCACATCGGCAAAAATGCCAGCGGCCCGGTCGGTGTGAATACCTGACGCGCGGTATTTTCATGATCGCCATGGGTTTTCACTGTCGCCACAATCGCGTGATGACCGTAATCCCAGAATGTCACCGGGAAACCCGCTTGCTGTCGAATTTGAGAACGTGCGCCATCAGCCCCCACCAAAAGCCTTGCATTAACGAGCTGATTCCCAGAAAGCTGTAACACGTTGGTTGTGCCTTCCATGTGGATTTGTTCAATATGACTAGGTGCGATTAACGTAATATCGCTACACAAGGCCGCTTTTTGCCACAATGCACTGCGAATACGTTCATTTTCAACGATGTGCCCCAAGGCGGGTTGATGCACCTGCTGATGAGAAAACTGAATTTGTGCAAAGCTATCTCGCTCTTTCACCGACATATCTTGATACGAGCACACGCGCTTTTCAGCGATAGCGTCCCACACCTGACAATGACGCAAAATTTGCTCAGAAGCCAAGCTAATCGCGCTTACTCTGGCTCCTGGTTTAACGTCATCGCCAGCATCGAGCCATTTTTCTTCTGGTGTTGATGCATCTAACACCGCAATGCTAAAGCCGTGGCCGGATAAACTCACCGCCAAGGTTAAACCCACCATGCCACCTCCAACGATGGCAATGTCATAGGATTGCATTAATTGGCTTCTCCTGTTGTCGTGCTGCTTTGAATTGTCGATTGAATATGGGTATTTCTTCGGCCCATGGCGCGTTGAGCAAAGGCCTGTTTCATGCCGGGAATAAACTGCATTCCCGCTAACCCTAAATTACGCGCAATCACGTTTAAAACGGCATCATTAGAAAATAAATGAACCAAGCCGTGCGTTGCCCCAATGGTGGTTTTCGCGTCTTGTTTACGCTGTTGACGAAATGCCGACAACACGGTGTAAGCGCCAATATCGTGCTGCGACTTAAGCGCAGATTCAATACAGGCAACTAAGTCCTGTACGTCTCGAATTCCTAAATTAAAGCCCTGCCCCGCAATGGGGTGTAGCGTTTGCGCGGCGTTACCCAGCAAGACTGCACGGTGCAAATGGTCGCTTTTTGCATGTATGAGTCGCAACGGATAAACAGCTCTTACCCCGACTTGTGTGACTGTTCCTAATCGGTAACCAAATGCTTTTTGTAAGGCATTCGCAAAATCCGCTTCAGACGCTTGCAAGAGTGGTTCTTCTTCGCCTTGCGCCAAAGTCCACACGACTGAACAACGCCCGTCTGTCATGGGCAGAAAAGCAATAGGCCCTTGCTCTGTAAAACGCTCAAAAGCGCGATTTTCATGAGATAGGCTCGTGCGCACATTCGCTATCAAAGCAACTTGGTCGTAATTGAGCACTTCTGGTATCACATTCAACAATTCTCGAGTACCTGAAGCTCCGCCATCGGTTGCACAAAGCAATCGCGTAGAAATCACCGTGCCTGAAGCTAGCGTTAGCACATTCGATTCTGAGCGCGTTTCAACGCTTTGTAATGAATCAGGGCAAAAC
>CAXRCC010000065.1:0-4377 GCA_964228975.1 Paraneptunicella sp.
CCTTGAAGAAAATAAATGTAAACGCTTTCATTAACAATTAATTGCATTTTTTAACAATTTTTTATCTTAGTTAGATCAAAATGTTTCGAGACTAACTTAACTGCAGCTCATCTTGAATGGCTATCACACGATGTCGATTAAGCGAATAGCGACGCATTAAAAACGCAACTAAGAAAAAGCAAATCGCCGGGAACACGGTAAAAGACCACAAAATGCCCTCTTTCACTGTTTCCGATTGAGTTTCTCCTGCTTCGTATCCATAAAATGCCAGCAGCCAACCTGCCGCAGCGCCACCTAACGCCAACCCAAGCTTGATGAAAAACACAATTGTTGAATACACCACCCCGGTGAGTCGCTCACCGGTTTTAGCATGACCGTAATCCACAACATCTGCCATTTTCGCCCACAAAAGCGGGGTTGCCATTTGCAAAAAGAAGCCCCATAAAAAGTGCATAGCAAACGCTAAAATCAAGGAGTCGCTCGCCACAAAAACACTCGCGGCACTGATAACCCCAGCAATAACCTGTAAGACTCGGTATAACTTGATTTTGCAAATCTTCTTCGCAACATAAGCTGAAATCACGCATCCCAAAATATTGCCAATCATGCCCAAAGTCATAAAGTGCGTAATTAGCGATTCCGCTTCTAAGTAATACTTCACATAATAAATGGCTAGGGTATTGCGCAATACCATGCCAAGCAAAAGCACAAAGGCGGCAGCACAAAGCACACGCCACTGATCGTTTTGCCACAACAGCTGCAAATCTGCTTTTAATGGGCGGTGACTGTTTTGTGGGATAGCGACACGCTCTTTGGTTCCCCAAAAACAAATTAAGAACATCACAACGCCAGCAATACTCATGACGACCATCGTGAGCTGATAGCCAACGGCTTTATCACCCTGCCCTAGCCAGTCCACCAGCGGAATGGTCAAGGCTGACACTATCAGCCCGCCGAGCATGCCAAAGGTAAAACGGTAAGATTGAACAGTAACACGCTCATCCGGATTTGCCGTTAATGCGCCGCCCAAAGCGGAATAAGGAATATTAATGGCGGTATAAGCGATCATAAGCAAGGCATAAGTCGCGAAGGCATAAATGATTTTGCCAGTATCGCCAAGGTCGGGCGTGGTAAAAGTTAATACGCTGATCGCGCCAAAAGGAACGGCGAGCCATAAAATATAAGGGCGAAAATGACCGTGCTTGCTCTTCGTGCGATCCGTTAATGCCCCCATTAAAGGGTCTGTCACCGCATCCAAAATACGAATGGAAAGAAACAATACGCCCACAAGCGCTGGTGAAAGCCCGAAAATATCGGTATAGAAAAACGCTAAAAACAACATCACGGTTTGGAAAACGATATTGCTTGCAGTGTCACCTAAACCGTAAGCGACCTTCTCTTTGACTTTGAGCATATTTTCGGCCTTTCATTATTGTTTTTGTTTAGCAGTACGTTTAAGCGCTTCGCAATGCTTGTTCACGAACATGCAATAAATTCTGATAGCACACGCCACTGAACTTTAAGGTTCGTTCTTGGGTTTCATAGTCCACGTATACAATGCCAAAACGTTTCACGTAGCCTTCTGCCCATTCGAAGTTGTCCATTAAACTCCACGCAAAATAGCCGCGTACATCCACGCCCTGCAACATCGCTTCTTGTACCGCAAGAAGATGCGTTTGGAAATAATCCACACGCTCAACATCATTAATTTCACCGTTTATTTTCTCATCCGGCATGGCTGCGCCATTTTCTGTAATGTATAGCGGCGGTAAATCATAGGTTTGATTGAGGTTTACCAACACATCCGTTAACCCTTGTGGAAACACTTCCCAGCCCATATCCGTGATGGCGCCCTGCTTTTCTGGAATTGCCTGAAAACCATCCGCACCATCACTTTCATACACTTCGCGCGTATAGTAATTAATGCCCAAATAATCGATAGGTTGCGAGATAATCTCCATATCACCATCTTCAACAGGCGGTGCAGCGCCTTGTGGGATACGCATTACTTCATCCGGATAACTGCCCTTTAAAACGGGCTGGAACAGCCATTGGTTTAATAATGTATCCGCTAATGTTGCTGCCGTAACATCTTCTTCTTTCGAGGAAGCCGCGTAAGTCGGCGTAATATTTAAAACAATGCCAGCTTGTGCGCTAGGGGCATTGCGTCTTATCACTTGCATGCCAAGCCCGTGCGCTAGCAAAATATGATGCGCCGCTGCCCGACCATTTTTTGCCCCTGTTATGCCAGGCGCATGAATACCAATCTCATAGCCTAAATAGGCACTGCAAAACGGCTCGTTAAAGGTGGCGTAGGAATACACTTTGTCGCCAAATGCTTGCGTAATCTGATCAACATAATGCTCATAAAGATACGCCGTTTCTCGGTTTAACCAACCGCCATTTTCTTCAATAAATTGCGGCAAATCCCAATGGTATAAAGTTACAAACGCTTTAATACCTTTTTGATTTAACCACGTTAATTGTTTTAGATAAAAAGCCACCCCTTCTGGCTTGAGTTGGCCATTACTGTCCATGACTCGAGGCCACGAAATCGAAAAACGATAAGCATCAACCCCTAAGGATTCAATTAAAGCGAAATCTTGCTCCCATCGATGATAATGATCGCACGCCACCGAACCGTCGGAGGCGTCGGCAATCGCACCGTTTTTCTTGCAGAAAGTATCCCATATGCATGGGTCTCGGTGCGCTATTCCCCCCTCAATTTGGAATGAGGCGGTGGCCACACCGAAACAAAAATCACGCTTCATTAGCGGAGATTGATCGCCTAAATGAATTGTCATATGCATCCTATTTTTATGATGTCTTCATTTTGTTAACAAAAAAGAAATAATAATGCTTGTATCAAAATAAAGAAAAGACTCGATTATTAAGAATTTATCACATCAGCAATAAAATGTAAGCGTTTTCATTTTGTTTTATTTTTGTTAAAGTTCAGTGTAATGCGGGTAATAAGCGACTCGATTAGTCCCTTTCATCTCGGTTCAACAGAGACACCCGTTCTCATTTATCCAATTTCTTTCGGTGATTACAGAGGTTTTCATTATGGCTAGTTTAGGCTCAGCAAGTGTCAATGACTCGGAGGCGCAACACGCCTCTCTCCCTGAAGCGCAAGGCAGGGTTGCGCTAGTATCTTTAACCTCACTCTTTTTCATATGGGGGTTTATCACCGCCATGAACGACATCCTCATCCCGCATTTAAAAGGGGTGTTCGATCTCACTTATTTCCAAGCCATGCTGGTGCAATTTTGCTTTTTTGGCGCGTATTTCATTGTATCGATTCCTGCAGGTTATATTGTTAGCAAACTGGGTTACAAAGGCGGTATTGCATTAGGTTTAGTCAGTGCCGCAGCAGGTTGTGTCCTTTTCGTGCCTTCTGCAAAACTTGAATTGTATTGGATGTTTTTATTAGGGCTTTTTGTTCTGGCTTCCGGTATCACGATATTGCAAGTGGCGGCCAACCCATTAGTGACCCTCATAGGCAAACCCGAAACCGCATCTAGCCGATTGAACATGACCCAGGCCTTTAACTCACTTGGCACAACCTTAGCCCCCATCATTGGTGGTATTTTGATTTTTGGAAGCATGGAAAGCGAATCCGATTCACATTCCGTCGAAACCGTTATCCTGCCCTACTTAACGCTTGCTGCCATTCTCGTGTTACTTGCTCTGCTTTCTAAATTCGTTGCTTTGCCTCAGCAATCGTCAAGCGAAAACCAAAGCGCAGACATTAAATCGGAGCGCAAATCGCTTGCGGATTACAAACACTTAGTCCTTGGCGCTGTGGGTATTTTCGTTTATGTGGGCGCAGAGGTGTCTGTAGGCAGCTTCCTCATTAGCTTTTTAGGAGAAGAGCACATTGCAGGCATGAGTGAAGCTCAAGCCGCACAATACGTTACTTACTTCTGGGGTGGCGCGATGGTTGGCCGTTTTGCTGGCGCATTTTTGATGCAAATAGTGAAAGCCAATCGCCTTTTAGCCATTAACAGTGTGGCCGCGATGATCTTACTGGCCTGCGCCATATTAGGTTCTGGACAATTCGCTATGTGGGCGCTGTTACTCACTGGATTGTGTAACTCCATTATGTTCCCCACCATTTTCTCGTTAGGTATCGCCAAACTTGGCGGAGACACGAGTCGAGGCTCTGGCTTGTTATGCCTTGCCATTGTTGGCGGCGCAATTATCCCGGTATTTCAAGGGCTCTTGGCCGACGCCAATAGCGTGCAAAGCTCATTCATTTTGCCGCTAATTTGTTACCTCTTCATCGCGTTTTATGGCGTAAAGGGCTATCGCCCTCAATAAGGCACACTTTCGGAGATATATTTGATGTTGAAGCTGGAGAAAGACGCGATGTTG
>CAXRCC010000066.1:0-8943 GCA_964228975.1 Paraneptunicella sp.
TTCAAAAGTACTACTTGGCGCTCAGCGATAAAAAACCAAAGAAAAAACAAGGTAGTATCATCGGTGATATGGCAAAAAGCCGTAACGGCACGTTTAAGTTGACGCAATCTAAGGAAAACCCCGCCATCACTCAGTTCTTTAATAAAGCACACAATGGGTATCGCTGGTTTGTCCTTAAGCCACTCACGGGTAAAACCCATCAATTGCGCGTTGCTTTAAAAAGTTTAGGCAGCCCAATATTAGGCGATACGGCCTACACTGGCACGGTTGCTGATCGCACCTACCTCCACGCTTATATGTTATCCTTTACATACAATGGTAATATATTCGACCTGAAAGCGTTACCAAGTTCAGGCGGTCATTTTATAGACAGCTTGGATTCAGAAGCGTTATCCGATTATGCTTCACCCGATTCACTTTATTGGCCTAAAAGATAATAAACTCTCGGGCAAAATGTAATTATACTTGACCCTTTCAGTTTGACAGGGTAGATCTTGAAGTGATAACACCGTTCTCGATTATGGTGGTATGATGGATACGATCTGAACAAGGACATCCGGCTCATTCTAAAGCCTTCACAGAGACACATAATCAATGTTTAAGTCTACAAATTTAACATGGCTGTTTTTCTTAATCGTTGCAGGGTTGCTCGTTACACTCATTGTACCTATGGATCTTCTTCCTGAGTCTTTAATGCCTTTCCCAAGAGCAGAAGACAAAAATAACCATATCGCCATCTTCCTTGTGTTTACTTTATTAAGCCGATACTGCTTGCGTTTAAAGTGGTTCAGTTTATCGGTTCTGATGACATCCATCGCCGCTGCCACTGAGCTTTTACAAGAACTCAGCCCTCATAGAACTGGCAGTATGCTGGATTTTCAAGCCAACCTTATCGGCATCGCAGCAGGCGTTGTTACTGCGGTGATCGCCAACAGCTTAATTCAAAAGGTTAATAAATATTATGCATCTGGGTATTCTCGGTAGAGGCGCAATAGGCTCCTTATTGGCAGCGAAATGTCATATTAGCGGATTAAACTTCACTCTGCTTTCAAGACAACCACATATTAAAATCCTGAATTACCAATTGGCCGATGGGGAAACCGGCTTTTTCGAGCCCAAACACTTAGCTCCCGTATTTGATACCCAATTCGATGTTCTGCTCGTTGCAACAAAAGCTTACGATGTAGATGCCGCATTAGATGAATGGAAGAACGCCATTTCTGACGAGACCATCATTGTGCTAATGAACAATGGCATGGGACCACATGAAAGCATTCAAGCACGCTTCCCCAATAACCCAATTGTAGCGGTACTAACAAGCTATGGTGCGTATCGTCCTGAGCTTGATACCGTCGTGGAAACGGGTGTGGGTAACAGTGCTGGCGGCTGGTTAGTTGCGCCTTCTAGCGATAAAGCGTTAACGCTTAGAAAGCGACTTGGCGAGATCTTCGATAACGTGATGTCGCCTTTTACTTGGCATGAAGATGTTTACCTGCCGCTTTGGCAGAAGCTGGCGATTAATGCTGTTATCAACCCATTAACGGCCTTGTATAAAGTCCCAAATGGAAAGCTAGCAACACCGCGTTATCAATCGTTAATGACCCATTTAATTGACGAATTAAGGCTCGTTATGAACGCAGAAGGTGTGCGCATTACGTCAAGCACCTTGTCGAATATCATCAATAGTGTGATTGCTGGCACCGCCGAGAACATTTCATCCATGCATCAAGATGTTCTTAAAGGAAGAAAGACTGAAATCGATATGATTACGGGTTACTTACTAAAAGTGGGCAAGCGCCATGACATCGCACTACCACACCATCAACGCATTTATGACAAAGTTAAAGCACTAGAAACAGAAAAGGCTGAATAATCTTCAGCCTTTTCTTCGTTTGATCCCGCCCTACTTCTTCTTTTTCTCTTTTTCGGGCTGATATAAATGCGCGTTGGTGAAACCTCGCTCTCGCAATAACATCGCGTGATACTTGCTCATCACACCTCGATCGCAATACAGGTAAAATTGCGTGTCCTTTTCGAGGGTTTCAAATACGCGCTCTAATTTATAAAACGGAACATGTTTAACGGCATGAGTGTCGATATCCAGAGGATTGGCATCTTCCTCTTCCGGCGCACGTACATCTAAAATAACCGCATCTTGGGGCAATACTGACGTTGGCTCGACTTCATTATCATTCTCTTTTTCGAATCGATTAATGTTACGAATATCAAGCACGTTGCTATTACGCACCACTTGCTGAATCAAATCCATATTCAATTTAGCTTCTTCTTCGATTGTTTTATCGATATCGGCTTTGACATTAGGATTACGGGAAATTACGCCACAATATTCAGGGATCGTTTCAGACAATTCCCCCGTTCCAATCTCACGCGCCTTGCTAATAATATCCGCTTTATCCATACAAATGAGCGGCCTTAACACCAGCTTATCGGTCACTTGATCGATGTTATGCAAATTGGTTAGCGTTTGGCTTGCCACTTGCCCCACGCACTCGCCCGTAACCAACGCGTTAATTTGAAGGTTATCAGCCACAATTTCAGCGGCGCGCAACATCATACGTTTAAGCACAACGCCCATATAGCCGGGCGCACAGTTTTCAACGATGTCATTAACCACCGGCGCAAAATCAACAGAAATAAACTTTACACGATGAGAAGCACTGAATTTTTGCCACAAGTAGTAACAAATCTGACGTACGCCCACTTCGTGCTCTCTGCCGCCTAAGTTGAAAAAGCAATAGTGTGTTTTTGCCCCACGACGAATAAATTCATAGCTGGCGACACTCGAATCGAAGCCTCCGGAAATCAGCGACAGCACATCTTCTTGTGATGGCAGCGGCATGCCACCCATACCTTTAAAGCGCTGCTCAATCAGTAGCAACTTGTCTTTGTCGATTTCAAGCTGAATTTCAACATCCGGCTTGTGCAGCTCAACCCCACCTGTTGGGAAATTTTGATTAAGGCCGCCCCCCACATAACGGGCCACATCCACCGAAGTAAAATCGTGCTTACCGCGACGTTTTACTCGCACGCAAAAAGATTTACCGGCTAAACGCGCGCCCCACACTTCACTAACTTGCTGATAGATATCGTCAAAGTCCGTGTATTCGCTTTCTTTTACTTCTAGAATTTGCTCAATACCAGGCACATTGGTTAATGCAATTCTCAGGCGATTAATGTGATTCGGTTCGAGGTTTCTTGGGCGAACTTCAAGTTTATCCCAACTGTTTAGGATGCCAGCATCAACATCGCGGCTTTTAAACACATTGCGAATATTGGAATCAAGCAAGCGCGTGAAGCGCTTACGAACGGAATTACTTTTAATCGTAATTTCGGGGTGCAGTTT
Organism: Paraneptunicella sp.; assembly: GCA_964228975.1. GTDB lineage: Bacteria > Pseudomonadota > Gammaproteobacteria > Enterobacterales > Alteromonadaceae > Paraneptunicella. Next base: position 3,365 of record CAXRCC010000066.1, read on the forward strand.
AACGATAAATTTCATAAATCAAAGGGTGAACGTAAGCCATACCTTAATGATGGCTCACGTTCACTAAATCTCTAGCCAATTATGGCGCGGGATCATATCACTTTACGGATTGTCTTCAATCACAGAAATGGGACGAGAGTATTTCGGCTTGCCTTGGTTAATCGCAATTTCAACTCGACGATTGCGCTGAGACGCGCCTGGTTCATCGTGCGGCACTAATGGCATGGTGTCCGCTTTACCCACAACTTCCATGCGTTTTTCATTAAAATTCGGCACCACACGCAATACTTCAGCCACGGCGACCGCACGCTGCGACGACAAATCCCAATTAGAACGATAAAGCTCATTAGAAATATTTTGATTATCACTGTGACCAGAAATTTCTAATTCACCCGGCATATCAATAAGTAGCTCACCAATTTTTCGGATAACAGGCACAAACTGCGGTTGCAAAAATGCAGACCCAGCAGAGAAAGCACCGTTTTCACGAATTCGAATCGTAATTTGCTGACCCAGAGATTCCATTTCAATGGAACCATCCAGAATTTGCTGCTCGAGTTTTTGCGCTATCTTCTTCAACTGCTCATTGACTTCTTCTTGGCTTGCTTGCTGTGTGGTCGACGAGGATTGATCCGTTGACGTTTGATTCGCACTTCCTCCACGCTGCTGACCACGCTGGCGTTGACGACCACCCGCACTGTCTTCGGTGCCCGCTTGGAATTCCAACATTTGCTGCGTCATCTCAATAGTCTGCTGCTGAATGTTTTCAATCGGCGTAGGATCGGGTCGACCGGGTCTGAATTCCATTGCAATCACGCTGGTTCCTTTAGGAATGTCTTTCACTTCAATTTTATTTTGAACACCAAAAGCAAACTTCATTGAGCCGGCAATTTGCTTAAACTTCAGTACGTCCATTTCCGAGAAAGCCAACAGCAATACGAAGAAACACATCAACAACGACATTAAATCGGCGAAGGTTCCCATCCAAGGAGGTAGCCCCTCGGGGGGGCATTTGGGGCATTCTTGTTCTTCTTCCATCCCTAATCCTCGCTGTCGTCGGTACTGCCGCGCTTACTCTCAGCAAGATAGTTCTTCAGAATCCCTTCAATAACACGGGGGTTTTGCCCATCAGCAATCCCAACAATGCCATCGAGAACCAACTGCTGATTGATGCGCTCTTCATCCATGCGATTATTAAGTTTCACTGAAATGGGTAAGCAGATAACGTTAGCAAAGAAAGCGCCGTAAAGCGTCGTAAGCAGTGCAACCGCCATTGCCGGACCGATGGCTTTAGGATCATCCATGTTTGAAAGCATGGCAACCAAACCGATCAACGTGCCAATCATTCCCATGGCGGGTGCCACATCGCCCATGCCTTTGAAGATACTGGCTCCAAAGTCGTGGCGTTCTGTGGTCATCGAGATGTCCTTTGCCATGGTTTGGCGCACCACATCTAAATCGTGACCATCCACCAGCATATCCACGCCTTTTTGCATAAACGCGTTATCGATTTCCGCTTCTTCTAATGCTAAAAAGCCGCCTTTACGGGCAGCATCTGCCATCTCAACGATTTTTTGAATTAATTCTTCAGGAGGTTCAATTTTGAACATGAAAGCTTTGGCAGCGATTTTTCCTGCGCCAAAGAATTGATTTAAGGTGTACTGCGACAACACAACGAAAATAGTACCGCCAAATACGATAAGCACTGATGGACCATTAATAAACATGCCTAGGTCACCGCCAAGAACCATCGCCATAACAACGAAACCGATAGCGCCTACCATTCCGATTAAGGTTGCTAAATCCACAAAATCCCCCTATTCCGCTTTCATTGCTTATTCAAAGATTAGTCTAACTTAAAGCTGCTATTTTTCACTCGGTCACCTTATGGCGCAATCACACCGAGCGAATCAAAAATCTTTTCTAAGATAACACTGCAAGCACAATTTATGTTACTGAAAGTGCTACTTTTCATTGTATCGACATACTCAATTTTTTCTAAAGCACTAATCCTGCTCGATAAGCATTTAAAAAGCCGGGAAAATAGTGGAAATATTACACTTCTAACCCTATCCTGACTTGATCCCCCCGTTCACCTCGGTTAATGTGCTGCATCACAAAAATAGAGGATAAAATTAAAATCCATGACGCAACCCGAAAAGCCAGAAAACTTGTCTTTTGAGCAGGCAATTGAAGAGCTCGAACAGATCGTTTCAACCATGGAACAAGGTGATCTGCCTTTAGAGCAGGCGCTAAGTGCTTTTGAGCGCGGTGTTCAGCTAGCCAATCAAAGTCAGCAAAAGCTGAAACAAGCCGAACAAAAAGTGAAAGTGTTGGTCGAGAAAAACGGCGAACAAACCCTCACTGATTTTGACGATGCGCCTTCACAACACAGGGATCTTTTCTAGTGAGTTCATGGCAATCCTTTCAAGAAGCCGTTGCCAGCCGTATGGAAATGCTTCTTGCCCGTGTCATTGATGAGCAGCCCATACACAACTCGGATCTTCTCGAAGCCATGCGTTACAGCCTGTTAAATGGCGGTAAGCGTATGCGTCCGTTTTTGGTTTATGCTGCTGGCGAAATCCTTGGCATAAAGAAAGAGAATCTTGATATGTGTGCAATTGCCGTAGAATGCATGCACAGTTACTCATTGATTCACGATGATTTGCCCGCTATGGATGATGATGATTTGCGCCGCGGCAAACCAACGTGCCACATTGTTTACGGCGAAGCAACTGCCATCCTTGCAGGTGACGCTTTGCAAAGTTTAGCGTTTGATGTACTGGCAAATTATCCCGCCCCCGCGTCCACGGAACGTGCGCAGCTCGTGGGTATTCTCGCAGGGGCCGCAGGCTATCGCGGTATGTGTGGTGGGCAAGCCCTGGATTTAAATGCAACCGATAAACAAGTTGCACTGGAAGCTTTGCACCAAATTCATGAGTTGAAAACGGGCGCGTTAATCAGCGCTAGCATGGAAATGGCCTGTGCATTTGCCGATGTTCCACAAGAACAAAAAGACATATTTAAGCAGTACGCACACGCGCTTGGGCTCGCATTCCAAGTAAAAGACGATATTCTTGATATTACTGCCGACACCGCAACGTTAGGTAAACCGCAAGGCTCGGATGAAGAAGCCAACAAAAGCACATTCCCAAGCCTGCTTGGCTTAAAAGGTGCGCAACGGTATTTAGGCGAGCTTCATGTGCAAGCCATTAGTGCGTTGGAATCCATTCCCTACAATACCGAGCTATTAAGAGCGTTCAGCGATTTTGTCGTGCAGCGTAAGCATTAATTCTGGATGTAACAATACGTATGACCCTAGATTTAGCCCATTACCCTTTACTCAGTTTGGCGGACACGCCTGAAGCACTGCGTCGTATTCCCAAAGAAAAGCTGAAAGAATTATCAAACGAATTACGCCAATTTTTACTGGCCAGTGTTAGTCAAAGTAGCGGCCATTTTGCCTCGGGCCTTGGCACGGTTGAGCTGACTGTTGCGCTGCATTATGTATACAACACGCCTTTTGATCAGTTAATTTGGGATGTGGGTCACCAAGCCTATCCTCATAAAATCATGACAGGCAGACGCGATCGCATTACCAGCATTCGCCAAAAAGGTGGGCTTCACCCTTTCCCTTGGCCGCCAGAAAGTGATTTTGACACCTTTGCAGTTGGCCACTCTTCCACATCGATAAGCGCTGCACTTGGTATGGCGGTTGCCGCCGAAAAAGAAAAGCAAGGCCGAAAAGTCGTTGCCGTCATCGGCGATGGCGCAATGACAGCAGGTATGGCGTTTGAAGCGCTAAACCACGGTGGAGACATCGATAAAGACATGTTGGTTATTCTTAATGATAACGAGATGTCGATTTCCGAAAACGTTGGAGCACTGAATACACACCTCGCCAAACTGTTAACGGGGAGTTTCTTCAATACGATTCGCGACAGTGGCAAAAAGCTGCTAAGCAATGTACCGCCAATAAAAGAGCTGGCGAGCAAAGCTGAAGAGCACATTAAGGGCATGGTTGCGCCGGGGACGATTTTCGAAGAGCTTGGCTTTAACTACGTTGGTCCCATTGATGGTCATGATGTCACGAGCATGGTAGAAACACTATCGAACATGCGTAATATGTCTGGCCCGAAATTACTGCACGTTGTCACGAAAAAAGGCAAAGGTTTCGAGCTAGCAGAAAAAGACCCAATCAAGTTCCACGCCGTGCCTAAGTTCGATATCAAAGAACAGAGCCTGCCTAAAAGCAAAAATGCCAAACCCACTTTCTCGAAGATTTTTGGTGACTGGATTTGCGATATGGCGGCAGAGGACCCAAGCCTGATGGGGGTCACCCCCGCAATGCGTGAAGGCTCAGGTTTAGTCGAATTCTCTCAGCGCTTTCCCGATCGTTACTTCGATGTTGCCATTGCAGAGCAGCACGCCGTCACCTTTGGTGCAGGACTTGCCACGCAAGGACTTAATCCGGTTGTTGCAATTTACTCAACCTTTTTACAACGCGCCTACGATCAGCTAATTCACGATGTGGCTTTACAAAACCTGCCCGTGCTTTTTGCTATCGACAGAGCCGGCATTGTGGGCGCTGATGGTCCAACTCACCAAGGAGCTTACGACATTAGCTTCATGCGTTGTATTCCCAATATGACCATTATGACGCCATCGGATGAGCAAGAATGCCGCGACATGTTGTACACCGGTCATAAAATGCAAACGCCAGCGGCTGTGCGCTACCCTCGTGGCGCGGGCAATGGCGAGCCAGTACGAAAAGAAATGACACTCATCGAAATCGGGAAAGGCATCACCTTGCGTGAAAGCACCCAAGAAAACGATAAAGTGGCTTTATTGAACTTCGGTACGCTAATGCCTTACGCCAAAGCTGCCGCAGAGCAATTAAACGCAACGCTCGTCGACATGCGCTTTGTAAAGCCTTTAGATACCGCACTGCTCGACACACTGGCTCAAACCCACTCAACCTTCGTTACCATTGAAGATAACGCCATTGCTGGCGGAGCAGGCAGCGGTGTGGGTGAACACATGTTGCGTCACCAGTTACCAGCGAAGTTGTTGATGATTGGTTTGCCAGACGAATTTATCATGCAAGGTACACAAGAAGAAATGTACGCAGAATTGAAACTGGATACACAAGGCATTGTTGAACAGGTGACGGCATTTTTAAAATAATGCCAGTGTTAACGACATGACGATGTAACACGTATTTTAAAGGCGCCTTATTATTCTTTCCTTTTGGCGCCTTTTTTATTGCTTTTACATCACTCTATTCTATTGAGCAACTTATCCATTAGGTCCATCAATCCTTTTAAGAACCTTTTCCTTAAGAGCACCTTATTTATCGAGTGCCCTATCTTTTAAAACACCCTATTTTTTCGAGTGCCCTACCTTATTGAACATCCTCTCTTTTTGAACACGATTATCCCTCATCCTAAAATCATCGAATTGACGATTTAGCTGCCGGACGTGGTTGCACCGCCCGCTGTGGTCACCATAGCCGCGGCTGCCGCTTGTTGTGTGGTAATTTGATTCGAGGTGATAACGGAGGCATCCTGATGCTCACT
>CAXRCC010000067.1:0-5127 GCA_964228975.1 Paraneptunicella sp.
CTTCAGGCGCTTCGGCCGGAGGCGGATCCAATTCAATGTACCAACACTGATTAACCAGTTTAGAAAAAATGACGTGAGGGTTGTGGGTGGAAACAATCACCTGCGGTACATTCTGCTTTAGCTTTTCGCATAGGTATGAAATGTATTCGGGGTGCAGGTAGTTTTCGATTTCATCAATCATCAACACCTTCAAATCAAGATAATAGAGGTAGCAAAGATAAATGAATAAGGCGCGTTGCCCCATGCTCCAACTTTGGTTCGGAATAACCTGACCTTCGGGGTATTTCAAGAAGAAGTTAATGGTGTGCTTTTCAATATCAAAACGATAATACAAAAAGCCTTGCGTAAGCTGCTCAAAATCGGCTGTTGCTTGGCAGCTTCCTAAGCAGCGATAGAGTGTTTTGGGATTAAGCTGATCACAGATTTGTTGCCTGTATTTTTTCGATTCTAACCATTGTTTTTCATTAAATACCGATCCAAATTTCGCTTTTAGGTGTTTACACAGTAAGCCTAATTGCGCACGGCGTGTAACGTTTTCCGGGTTAGTTTGCGGATCTTGTGTTCGTCTGCCGTCATTAAGCGCAAGCGTTCGGCTTTTTTTCAGAATAAAGTCGAGGTCTTTCACGAGCATGTAGCCGGGGAAGTCGCCCGTTTTATCTGTGAGGGAGAGGGCAACCGATGTGTTTCTGGGGGTGAAGCCATCCTGAAATAAACGCTTGTCTTTTTTCAGCTTATTATGCTGTTTTAGCGTGCGTTCTATTTCGTTAAGAATATGGGATTTACCAGAACGGTTTTTGCCCGCTAATACAATGAGTTTATTTTCGCTGGGCGTCGGTTGGGCTAATTGAAGGAGGATGGATTTATCGTCTTTTTTCGTACCAATGCTAATGGATTCAATAAAATTGCTCATGAGGAAATGCGACTTGAGTGTACTTCTCTAGGTAATCTTTGTGGTCATCTTAGCGGCAAAGAATGATAAAGTTAATCAATAAATTAGGCCTTTTTACCCCCTGCCATTCCCACGTTTTTGAGGATTGTAACATCACCATGCTAGACAAAAGCCGCTTAAGCCAACCCATTAATGTAGATGAAAACGAAGTTGCCAAATTTAACCGCATGGCACAGCAGTGGTGGGATCCAAATGGTCAGTTTAAAACAGCACTGGCGTTTAATCAGGCGCGCTTGGGGTATTTCAAGCAAATGATTGAGCGGGGGTTAAATAAACCTTGGAACGCGTTATCGATTTTAGATGTGGGCAGTGGCGGTGGTTTGGTGAGTGAACATCTTGCTGCACTCGGTGCAGATGTTCTGGGCATTGATGCCAGTGCCACCAGTGTAGAAGTGGCACGTGCTCATGCGGCGCAGCAAGGGGTATCGTTAATTGGTGAGTCGGGCGTGGCTTTGAATCCGTTCACACAAAAATGGCGCTTAACCGACAATATGGGCGTCAATTACATGCAGTGTTTTCGTAAGGCGCACGAAGCAACGTAGTATGGATTGGACTGAGCGTTGTAATGCAATGCTTGGTTTGTTTTTGCACCATAATGTGATTTCTCAAGATGGGAAATTACACTGCATATTGCAAAAAACGTGTGGTTTCTTTCTGCGATTTTTACCTTGGATATTGAAGTGAAAATCATAAAACAATTAAAAATCAGTAGGATAATGTAAAAATAAAAAATTGGAACGGTATTTGATAAAGCTTGGTTAAGCGAAACGCAATTTCAAATGATTGAGGAGCGATACCATGACTAAGCCAACCGTATCTGTCGTGATTCCAATGTACAACGTTGAACAGTTTATCGACCAATCGCTAAACTCTGTTTTAGAGCAAACCTTCACCGATTTCGAAGTCATCTGTGTTGATGATGGCAGCAGTGATCACACCTTCTTTAAAGTTAACGCCTATAAAGATGAACGTATCCGCATTGTCATGCAAGACAATCGCGGCCTTGCAGGTGCTAGAAATACAGGCATTAACGCCGCTCGCGGTAAGTATGTGGCCTTTCTTGATGCCGATGATTACTGGGCACCGAACAAGCTCGAAACCCATGTTGAACACCTAGAGAATAACTGCCACTTAGGCATTAGCTTTTCGCCGTCGTGGTTTGTTAACGAGCAAGGTGAAGAAATGGGCATTGGGCAGTTTCCAAAGCTCACTCACATCACGGCAAAAGATGTATTTTGTCGCAACCCCATTGGTAATGGCTCAGCGCCTGTGGTGCGCCGTTCAATGTTAATGGAAATGGCGACTATGGTGAAATGCCCTGCGGGTAAACGCATGGCCTATTTTAATGAGTCGTTGCGCCAGTCTGAGGATGTGGAGTTTTGGTTGCGCGTGGCGCTCACCAAGAAATGGCTCATTGAGGGCGTAGCCGAGCCGCTGACGTTTTATCGTGTTAATTCCAGTGGGCTTTCTGCCAATTTGGATAACCAATTTAAAAGTTGGCAGCATGCTGTGCAAATGAATTCAGCAGGTAACGAAACCTTCTTTCTCACTTACTATTCCTTGGCAAAAGCCTATCAACTTCGCTATTTGGCGCGTCGAGCCATCAGTGCAGGGAATGCCAAAAAAGCCATGAACTTAGCGCTGGATGCGATTCGTTGTAATGCCAAAATCCTAGTCGAAGAGCCCGGCAGAACCTCGGTTACTTTGGCTTGCGCATTACTCGCTAAGCTGCCCAGAAAGCTTTATAAAAAGCTCGAACACGGTGTGATGTCCATGCTGGGTAAGGCGCATCTCTCTCGTCCATTGTTTTAATCCAACAGACTAGGAGGAACGGACGATGGCAAAATTCCTTGTTTTAGGTGGAGCCGGTTACATCGGCTCTCACATGGTGAATTACCTGTTGCAAAAAGAGCATGACGTTGTGGTATTCGACAATCTCTCGACGGGGCATCCCAAGGCATTACTCAGTGAGCATTTTGAACTGGTTGATGTGCTGGATTTAGGGGGGCTGCACTGGGCTTTTCAAAAGCATGGGCCGTTTGATTGCGTCATCCATTTTTGCGCACGATCCTTGGTGGGTGAGTCGGTGCAAGACCCGGCGCTGTATTATCAAAACAACGTCATGGGAACACTTAACCTGCTTAATGTGATGCGTAAAACGGGTCACAGTAAATTGATATTTAGCTCAACGGCGGCCATTTTTGGTGAGCCCATGCAAAAACGCATTAACGAAGCGCATGTGTGTGCGCCGATTAACCCTTATGGCAGAAGCAAGCTCATGGTTGAAATGGTGCTAAAAGATTTCACAAAGGCCTACGGCATAGATTCGGTGTGTTTGCGCTATTTTAACGCTGCGGGGGCAGACCCCAGTGGCAAAATTGGGGAAAAGCATGAGCCGGAAACGCATTTAATTCCTAATATTCTGAAAAGTGCTCGTGCGCCAAATGAATCAGCGCTAAAAGTTTTCGGTAACGACTATGATACGCCTGATGGCAGCTGTGTGCGGGATTACATTCACGTGAATGACCTTGCCGATGCGCATTTTCGAGCGTTTCAGTTCCTTCATGAAAATGCGGGGGCTTACTGTTTTAATTTAGGCATTGGCCGAGGCTTTAGTGTACTTGAGGTGATTCGCGCCGCCGAAAAGGTAACCGGTAAACGCATCGACTATGAGTTTGCCTTAAGACGAGTGGGCGATCCTGCCAGCTTGGTGGCGGACCCTTCTCTCGCCTTAAATTACCTAGGCTGGCAACCTCAATACACACGATTAGAAGATATCATTCAAACCGCGTGGGATTTTATGCAGGCAGATGATGACAGAGGAGCGAGTTAACGACCTACTTTCGCGGGGGCATGAGCGTTAAAACGGTAAATCGCGAACTGCCCAGTGCTATCGTCCTTGCCCTTGTTCAGAACAGGAGAGCGGTGCAACTCATTTACCGTAAAATACACGCTATTGTTCGGCCCGACTGCAAAACCGTCGGGCCAGCTGATGGTTTTATCTTGATACAGGGTTTCGTATTTGCCGTTAGGACGGGTGACACCAATGCTGTTTACACCCAAAGCAGCGTGCTTTTTTACGTTTTGTCAGCACGTTATTCAAAAAGGGAGCAGCTTGAATTAGGCATGAAAATTGAGTGGAATGTGGAGCTGATAAATCACCAAAAATGATGTTTTATAAGTTAATTCATCATATTTGGTGTTTTATTGACAATGTTGTTTAACGCGCCATAATGGAGATGTCAGCCATTTCATCCTCAAATAAGGTGCTTTATGGGTAAAGTTGAGTACGCAAAATCGGTGCTGGGAAATTTGGTCAAGCAAACTCGTGCCTCTACTATGGATCAATCAGAACTTGCTTTAAGAACGGGGACGAGTAAAAACACCATTAGCCGTTTAGAACGAGGTAATGGCGTGAACTCCGATACGTTATTCACTGTACTTAACCAGCTCGATATCCTAGACCCTCTCCTTGAAGTTATTGAACAGCAACAGGCATTAGTCAAACGTAACCCCTTAAGAAAAGGAACAAAAGGCGCTGAGGAGTTACCGAATGACTTCTAATGCGTATGTTTTTTTGGATGGAATGGCACCGGAACCCATTATTTGCGGTGTTGTAGAACTAGATGCAAAGGCGGGTGTTGGTAAGTTTCGCTAGACAAAAACTGGTCCGGTATTGGCAAAAATAAGGGAGTTTCAATTGTTGGTGTTGAGCATTTTACGGTTGGCTGTAAAAATAGACATATTGGCTGAGACGAAGTCGCCATCATCTGTGATGATATTATTGATTCCGTTATCGGTCATACATTGAATATAGAATGCGTCGTATGAATCTAATGGACTTTGTTGCATTTTTTCAATTGACCGATTGGTGAAGCTTTGATTTAAAGTGATGTCTAGGTGGGTAGATAGTTGTTGTATTGTTTTCCAAGCAAGAGTGATTTTTTTCAAAACACTGGCTCTACAGGTTTCGTTATTTCTGAATTGTTTCATTGTGATTTGGTTGTTGAATGAATAGATTTTATGTTCTGTCCGCTCAATGATATGGGCGAGCTCAGAAAATGTAAGAGAAGTGTGAAAAATACTTGCTCCTTCGTCAAGTACCTTTTCCACAAACTTAGGATACAACTCTATTTGGTATCTTTTGGCCTGCATTTCTATTGATGCTCCATATGTGA
>CAXRCC010000068.1:0-19480 GCA_964228975.1 Paraneptunicella sp.
CCATCTCCAGAAACTTGTTTTATGTGACGGCGGGTTTGCTTTAGCAGAGCCGGTAGTACCTCACTGTCTGTCGTACGGCTCAAAGATAATTGAGCACCAATGATATCGTGAGTTTGGGCATCAACAGCAAGGTGCAACTTACGCCATGAACGGCGTTTCTCACTACCGTGTTTTTTAACTTTCCACTCTCCTTCACCAAACACTTTTAACCCTGTTGAATCGATGGCTAAGTGTTTAATTTCACCGGAAGTGGGAAACTTGATCTTGATATCTAAGTTCTTAGCGCGTTTGCTAATGCTGCTGTAATCCGGGCATGTCAACGGAACCTCCATCAACCGAAATATGGAATTAATAAAGCCCTGAAGGGCACGAAGTGACAAGCGAAACCCCTTCTTCACCATCAACGCTGTTTCAATGGCTACGTCGCTATAAACAAAGCCTCGTCCACGGCCGCCATGATGAGCTGAACAATGCCATTTAGCGATTGCAGACTCATCAATCCAAAATGTAATGGAGCCTCTATCTATAAGGTGCTGATTGTACTGTTTCCAGTTTTTAGTTCGGTATTTGGGTTTAGGCATGATGGAGAAAATAATGATGGATTGGTGATCTGATCTCTGAGGGAGAGAAAAGTTCAAATCATTTGTTCAACAAGGCCCATCGTATTTGCACGTCATGTTTTTCCGACTTTAACTACGGTTAATCACCCCATCGCAGAAATGGGCGAAATGGCAGCCAAATACATTTTGAACAAGGTTTATTCGGAAGAGAATACCATTCAAAACGTATTTTTGCCGGAAATGGTACTACGCGATTCTTGTGCTAAAAACCCGGGAGCGAAGTAAGTTGCAGGTTAATTCATTGCAACACCGAGATTTTATTTTACAAAGTGCGCTGAACCTATAGAATAGCCCCGGAGTTGGCCAGACAATCGCCGCCTCGTAAGAGGGGGAGGAAAGTCCGGGCTCCAAAGGGTAAGGTGCCAGATAACGTCTGGGCGGCGTGAGCCGACGACAAGTGCAGCAGAGAGTAGACCGCCTGCTTTTTTTAAAAGTCGGTAAGGGTGAAAGGGTGCGGTAAGAGCGCACCGCGCAACTGGTAACAGTTTGTGGCGAGGTAAACTCCACCTGGAGCAAAACCAAGTAGGGTTCCTGACGGCGCGACCCGCGTTGGAACCGGGTAGGTTGCTTGAGCCAATGAGCGATTATTGGCCTAGATGAATGATTGTCTTCGACAGAACCCGGCTTATCGGCCAACTCCCCACTTTATACAACAAAGCCGCTTCGATAGCGGCTTTGTTGTTTCTGCTCTTCAGCATGTCGAATGCGTGAAACTGAGTCGGTATTGTTTTCGGTATTTTTTATTCTTATTCGCACTCGGATCTATCAATTAGCTTTTCAAGTTCTAAGGTGACATCCACTAGCGTGCCCGCACACACGCCATCAGGGTCGTGTTGGTTTTCGATAAAGGCTGGTTTTAAATGATTAATATGATCGACCAAGCGAGCCACTAAGTGCGAATCTTCACAGGTATGAATCACGTCATCCAATCGGTTCATAGAAAATCCGATGGCGTGATAAACCAGCACTTGGCTACTGTGCGGGGGCGTGTACGTTGCTCCTGCAATCTCAACGTTTCTTTTTTCAATGCTGTTAAATACCTGCTTAATTTTGGTAATTAATGGCTCTGAATTATGGTAACGTTTTAGCTGATTATTCTTACTAAAAAATTGAAAAATCTTTTTTACTACATTCATCTACTGTTTAAACCGACTGCATTAATAACGAATTACCGAGGGTTATTTGTCGTGTTAATAAACACCTCAAAATAGCGTATTGTTTGGGTTTATATTTTTTTAACGTTCAGAATTAACGGATTTAAAAACAACGGAAATAACCCGGTAGGAAAATGAGGTTTGGGGCGTATCTTAAAACTCTGTAAGCAATGAGTGAGTAGCGTAAACCCACAGAATACCTTACTTCCAACGCGATTAAGGAAGGAATGAAAAGAAAAGTTGAAAACGTGTTTTACTATCGGACGCTTTAAACAAAGTGAATCGATAGGGCATCGTTTATGTGTGACTTTTAAGAATTGCTTCATATACCACTGTTACTTCGATACGCGAATAATGTACCGAGCCTACCTAACAATACGAATCGTGATTGATTACATCAAATTACAAATGTCATTTTACGCTTTTTATTGCTAACAATGACAGCATTAGTTAATTATTCTTTTGAATCTAGCGTTAGTTAGTCATAATTTATGACGAAAAGTTTGGTTCGTGAAAGTTGTAATACAAATTTATACATTGCCACACACGATATATGGCAATATACGGGCGGGTTATTGTTAATGATTTTGGTAAAGATGCGATCAAATCAATCACAACGAGTTAAAAAGTTAAGTTTCTGTGCGATGTCGGCGTTGCTGCTTGGCGGTTGCATGAGTACGGGAACGGATTATCGTCCTGTTGTGGATGGCAATGAGCTCGCTCATTATGAGTCGGACCTATCCCACTGCCAAACATTGGCTCGAAACGAAGCAAACGCTTCCTCTGAAACAAAATCCGACGCTATTTTAGGTGCGGTGATTGGTACGATAGCTGGGCTGGCTGAGGGGGCCGAAGAAGCGATTGCGGGCGCGGCGATTGGTGCATTAGTCGGCGGTGGAATTGGTGCGCACAGTGATGCAAAACAAAATCGTCAAAATGTGATTCGATGCATGCAGGGAAAGGGCTATAACGTAATTGCTTCAGAGGATTAACGCACTTTACTCTGAAACTTACTCTGAAACCGACTGCGCCTTAGGCCATTGCAATTGAAAGCTTGCCCCACCTAATTCTGTCTTGCCAATACTTACCGAGCCTTGATGCAGTTGAATATAGCGCTGAACAATGGCGAGACCTAACCCAATGCCGCCCGAGTTTCGGTCTCGACTTTTATCTAAACGTACAAAAGGATCGAAAATGTCGGACCAATTTTCTTCGGGGATCCCCGGGCCATCATCATTGACGCTTAATAGCGCGTTGTCTTGAGAAAGTTGTAGTCTAATAAGAATACAGGTTTTCGCGTAACGAACCCCGTTGCGAATTAAATTATCAAGCATTCGTGCGATAGCATCTTCGTCACAATCACAGTTAAATGGGCCTTTGCTTGGTTCTGTGGAAACAACAAAACGCATTTTAGGGTAAGTTAGCTCAAACTTATTGACGACTTCGGTGATGATTCGCAATACATCATGGGATTGAATATTCAGTTGAGGCTCTTCTCTGTCGAATCGCGCGTAAGTGAGCAACTCATCCACTAGGCCATCAAGCTCTTCAATACTGTCATCCATACTGCCAAGGTATTTATTTCTGGCGTCGGCAGAATCAACATTACGTACCATTTCCATGGCAAAACGAATCCGCGCAATGGGCGTTCTTAACTCGTGAGAAACAGCATGAGAAAGCTCTTTATGCGATTTGATCAGGCTTTGTATGCGTGCAGCCATAGCATTAAACCGCTCGGCTAATGGGCGTAATGTGGCCGTAATTTTTGTATCGACCCGAACAGACCAGTCGCCTTTACCCAGTGCCATGGCTGATTTTGAAAACGTGGCTAAGCCTTTAGAAATTGGCCAGGCCCAAATAAACACGATAAGCGCTAAAGAAACGAAGAAGAACACAATAAAGATGGCATCTGAACGGGCCTTTGTGTTCATAACAATGGGGCCAAGGACGAGGAGCTTGTCTGTGCCTGAAATTTGGTTGATGAACCAGCTTGTGCCTTCAAAATCATCAAAAATAGCAACGATACCGCCTTGCGCTAAATAGTGTTTCTGATCGGAAGAAAGTGGCCTTTCTTTAAGCCCTTCTAGTTGATACAACTGAGGCAACGTGAGTAAATTAACCGGATAACCAAATGACGGGGAAATCGCGGTAAGGTGTTGCGCTTGGTTTTCTGGCGTGTGTCGTTTTAGTTCTTTTCCAAGCAAAAAGAGCGTGCCTTTGTGCAGCTCCACATCCGTGGTAATGGATTGGGTTTGGCTCCAACTTTCATAAAGCTCATCTAGGCTCCAGCCCAAACCAATAAAGGTCGCAATAAGCAATAGATAGAGTCGGAAAAACAAATTCTTCATTGTGACGGCAAGCCCTGCTATTCGGAATTATTCATCCCATGCGTCGGAAACAAACAAGTAACCTTTTTTCCAAACGGTTTTAATCTTTTGTGGTTTAGATGAGGCATCTTTGAGCTTTTTGCGTAAACGAGAAACGAGCATATCAACGGTGCGATCTAAGCCATCGTAACCAAAACCGCGCAAGTTGTTGAGTAAGTCGTCCCGAGAAAGCACTTGGTCGGCTTTTGATGCAAACAAGCACAATAATTCAAGTTCATTGGTTGTCAGCTCAATGGCTTCATCGCCCAAAAATACTTCTTGTTTTATTTTGTGAATGCTAAGCGTGCCAAAGCGAAATTCGCCTCTTTCAGCCTCTTTACTGGACGATTCAGCAGGGGAGGTAATTCGTCGTAACAGCGCATTCACGCGAGCAAGCAACAATCGAGGTTGCACTGGCTTGCAGATGTAGTCATCTGCGCCCACTTCTAAGCCTACAATCTGGTCGATTTCATCGGTACGGGCCGTTAGCATAATAACCGGCACATCGGTTTGACCGCGCAACTCTCTGCAAATGTCTAGGCCATTTTTGCCTGGTAGCATAATGTCTAAAATCACCAAGTCCGGCTTGTGTTGAATAATGCGCTCAAGCGCTGTGTCACCTCGGTGCTCAACCGTCACTTGAAAGCCTTGCAGAGTTAAATAGTCCTTTACCAATTCAGCGAGTTCTAAATCGTCTTCTACTAAAAATACGTGACCAATGTTAGGTTGCGTGTGGCTAGTTGTTGTCATTGTGAATGCTATTCCTTTAAGAATGAAAACCAGAAACGGCAGGCGAAGTATGTTAACTTCTCCTACCGTTTTGCAAGTTTATATTGCCGATGAAGGCAAAAAATTAGAAGCGATATGTTACATAGGCACCCAATCCTTTGCGGTAGTGCTCGTCAGCATCGTAGCCGTTTAAATCAAAATCGAAATCGGTTTTGCCGTAATACATACCCACATCAAGATTTTTCATGAGGTTATATTCTGCGCCAACGTACCACGCATAAGCGTTGTCTTGGTTAAAGTCGTCTAAGTCTCTGTAGGTGTAGCTAGCACTGAGCGTGACGCTATCGAAAATGCGCTCTTGCAAGCCAAGGGTGTAGTGAATTTCATCTCTGTCGTCGCGTCTGTCTTCATCCCAACGGGTATAACCCACGCTAAATAACATGGCTACGTCTGAACTGAAGACGTATTTGCCGGCCAAATCTGCGCCATAGCCGTGTGCGTCACCAAACATATCGGATTCTAATTCGCCGTGATAACCTGCGCCTACGGTTAGCTCTAACCCGGTTTTATTGTTCTCTCTGGCGAGAAAACGATAGCGCAATCCTGAAAAGTCTAAGGATAGGTTTTCGGTAATACCGTAACCAAGGCCGAAATCAACGCCCCATTCGTTATCGCCATTTTCTTGTTTGCCATAAAGTAGGCCGCCAGAAATGACCGTTTCGCCTTCGGCAAGGGTGAGCGGGCGCTCAATAGGGTTGGCAGGTGAAGAGGCTGCGAATACGGTTTGAGTGAAACACAGGCCTAAAAATGTGAGAGAGAGACATTGTTTTTTCATGAGAGATTCCTTCTTAGTCATTCGCCTTGATATGAATATTACTGCTATACACGCTGTGAAATTGCGTCGCGTGCTGTGATGGAATGATGATAGAGCTAAGCTCGTGTCGTAATCTTCAGAGCTTGTGTGGCAATGTGTGGTGAATGTGTAAAAAGGCGCTGTGAGATGTCAAAATCTGTGAGGAAACTCGCCGAGCTGTTACCGTTTTGACATAAATAGGGTGAGCACGGTTTAGAACAGGCTCCAAAAACCACGTCGGCGGCGAGAACGCATACGCTGTTCCAACGTACCTGTAACGGTGACAACCGCATTGGCGGCAATGCTGCCATCTTGCCCACGGGTGAGAATATAAGTGCGGGGCTCGGTAGAAGAAAAGGCAAGCTGCAATGTGCCGGACCAGCTACTTTCCCAACAATTTAGCAACTGTCCTGTTTCTGCTTCTTTTAAACAGAAGTTCCCAGCTTTTGGCACTTCCCAAATCAGTGTGGTGCTCATTTCGCACTGCGATTCGCCTACATCAAGTTCACAAATGCCGGGGCTTGCCACTAGCGTTGGAATGAGGGTTTTCAGTGTTAACCCTGTGTCGGTTTGACTCAACGCATTGGCTGAAACAACGGCAATAAGCAAGCTCGCTAAGTATGCAAGCTGCTTGAGTCGTGTGGGGTGTAAAATCCTAGCCGCGCACTTCATTCGATTAAAACGCCCACAGTACGCCAAAGTTGATGTCGTAGCTTGCGTGGCTGTTCACGATTGGGCTATCGCTGATGTCTTCGCCAACATAAGCAACACTAAAGGAGGCGATAATGGACCAGTCCTCGTTAATGGGGCGATCAAGGTACAGTCGGGCAGCCGCAACCCAATCTCCGCTAGGGTGGTATTCAGGACGATTTATAGTCGCTTCACTCGCGTCGATGCCGTAGTAGTAATCGACGGCATTTTTGGTCACATAAGCCAGCCCCAATGAAGGACGTATGTATAAGGTTTTGGTGAAGATAGACTTGGATATATTGACGTTGATAATCGAACCGTCATGGACTGAAAAGGCATCGTGAAGCACTCGAAACTGCGTGTCTAGCCCGAAATAACGCGTATTGACTTCAATGCCAACCTCCGAGGTGGCTTTGCGTTTTCGAATCCCATCTAAGGCGGTTTCGTCTTCGTCTTGATCGTTTTCTGAAAAGGGGTAAAACCATGAGCTGGCAATAAGATTAACTTGTCTGTCTTCGTTTTCCTGCAAGGTATAACCCAACGTGAGTTGGTTATCTCTGTTTGGAATGGACTCAATGAAAAAGTTTTTGTAGTACACGCCACCCGATACCCACAAAGCCAAATCGGCATCTGCATTAACATCGTCCAACTCCTCGATAAGGGCTTGGCGGTGGTTCAGCACTAGGCCTAAATCCACTTCCCAATAAAAGCTGTCGTCTTCGTTTTCAACATAGGTGTTTTCTAAAGAGGCTTTTTCTGCCTGAGCAAAAGGCAAGTAAGAGATGAGTAAGAGCAGGCATGTTGCCAAACTTCGGATAAATGCCATTTTGAACAGCCTTTTAGTCAAAAATGCGTTTTCTAAAAAAGAGTGGGGGAAGTCGTTTGTCAGTACAATAGTTTTGCCTACTGAAGTAGTCAAGCAGGATAGGATTTTAATGCTTGAGTCTTGGCGTTTTTTTCGTAACCTATCATTGCAGGTTAAATGAACAGAGTGCGTACAACATCATGTTAGATTTTCAATGGCGAAGAGCAGTCATAAAGGTGGGAAGTGCTCTGATAGCGCCAGACGGTACGCAATGCAGTGCACAGTATCTCCTTTCTATTGCGCGTTTTATTACTCAAAGTCGTCTTCAGGGCAAACAGGTGGTATTGGTTTCTTCAGGCAGTGTTGCCGCTGGGCGAAGCCATGTTCCCACAAATCACGTGCCATCGATGGCAGAAAAACAAGCAATGGCTGCGATTGGGCAAACCAGAATGATGGCCAACTGGGCCCGTTTTTTTGATTTTCCCTGTGCGCAAATTTTGCTGACTTATGATGACCTTCATAACCGTACTCGCTACGTTAATATTCAAAACACGCTGCGAGAGCTATTGGCATGCGATGCGCTGCCTGTTGTGAACGAAAATGACTCGGTGGCAGTGAACGAATTAAAAGTGGGAGATAACGATAACTTGGCTGCGTATACCGCTCTGGTTGCGCAGGCAGACACGTTGATCATTTGCTCTGATATTGATGGCCTTTATACCGCTGATCCAAGAAAGCACAGCGATGCGACTCTCATTTCTGAAGTGGAAACCATTACACCCGAGATTCATGCCCTTGCAGGAGGCGCTGGAACGAGCGTGGGAACGGGCGGTATGAAAACCAAGTTAGAAGCCGCAGAAAAGTGCGCCCAAAGTGGCATACAAACCTTGATTGTGAATGGTCGCAATGGCGATGTATTTGAACAATTATTAGCTGGCAAAGTACCGGGCACCTTATTTCGCTCGCAGCAGACGCAGGATACCGCGCGCGCGCGATGGTTAAAGCATACATTAAAAACCGCCGGGGAAATCGAGGTGGATGCGGGGGCTCAAAAGGCCATTGTTGATCGGGGCGCGTCTTTATTACCTTCGGGGATTTTGTCGGTAACAGGGCAATTTAGGCCGGGGGAAGCGGTACAGGTTTTTTCAAAGGGTACGGTTATTGGTAAGGGATTGTCTTTGTATGGCTCCGACGATTTGCAAGCGATTAAAGGCTTACAAAGCGAGAAAATTGAACACACAATTGGCTACACCTACGGAGAAGCCGTCATCCACCGAGATGACTTTGTGCTTTTGTGATCTGCGCTTTAAAAAGAACGAGATAATGATTTGCTAACGCCATAATAATTGGCGTAGCGAAGCGGTAGATAGCATTAAATATTGAATTTGAAACGGGGTTGAAATAAGACACCCGCGTAACTTTAGTCATTTACAGAGAGACGAATAATGGGATTTTCGATTAGCCAAGCGGCGAAGCAAGCAAAAGTAGCGGCTCGTCAACTTGCCAAGTTAACCAGCCAAGAAAAAGACGCTGCGTTATTGAGTGTGGCGCAGCAGATGGAGGCTAATATCCCGAGTATTTTAGCAGCGAATGAGAAAGACATTGAGGCGGCTAAAACCAATGGTGTACCCGCCTCGATGCAAGATAGATTAAAGCTGGATGAAGCGCGAATTAAAGCCATTGCCGATGCGGTAAGAGATATCGCCGCTCAAGAAGATCCTGTAGGCAGTGTTGCCCAAATCAAGTCCTTACCGAGTGGGATTCAAGTGGGGAAAATGCGTATTCCTTTGGGCGTTATAGCGATGATTTATGAGGCTCGACCCAATGTCACAATCGACGCCGCTGCACTGTGTTTTAAAGCGGGTAACGCGGTGATTTTACGCGGGGGCAAAGAGGCGCTGAACTCTAATTTAGCGTTGGCACAATGCCTTCACCAAGCCCTAGAATCGCATGGTATTAGCCAAGATGTTGCCGTGGTTATTCCCGACCCGGACAGAGCTATCATGCAAGAATTAATGACGTTAAATGAAGAGGTTGATTTGATCATTCCTCGTGGCGGAGAAGGGCTGATTCGTTACGTGACGGAGCACAGTCGAATTCCGGTTATTCAGCATTATAAAGGGGTGTGTCACTTATACATTGATGCGAAGGCGGACCTATCTAAAGGCTTAGCTATTCTCGATAATGGTAAAACTCAACGCGTTAGCGTGTGTAACTCTTTAGAAACGTTATTGGTTCACAAAAGTGTGGCTGACGCCTTCTTACCTAAAGTAGCGAGTTTATTTGAGACAAAATCGGTCAAGGTGCACGCTTGTGAACAGGCACTGCCTTATTTCTCTCAGAGCAAGAATACCGATGCAGTATTAGCCACAGAAGATGACTGGCACGCAGAGTATTTAGCTCTTGAGATTGCGATTAAGGTAGTGGATGACTTTGATGAGGCTGTGCATCACATTCAAGAATACGGCTCTGGTCATACAGATGTAATCGTGACGCAGGATTATTCGTTAGCGAATCAATTTACACGAGAAGTGAATTCTGCTGTGGTGATGGTGAATGCCTCGTCGCGTTTTTCGGATGGCGGGGAGCTTGGGCTAGGGGCAGAGATTGGTATTTCTACCAGCAAGCTTCACGCTTACGGACCGATGGGGGCGCAAAGCCTAACGACAGAGAAGTTTGTGGTACTCGGTGAGGGGCAAATACGCCAGTAAT
Organism: Paraneptunicella sp.; assembly: GCA_964228975.1. Taxonomy (GTDB): domain Bacteria; phylum Pseudomonadota; class Gammaproteobacteria; order Enterobacterales; family Alteromonadaceae; genus Paraneptunicella. The sequence continues at coordinate 9,930 of CAXRCC010000068.1, forward strand.
GTTTTTTGGATAGAAAAAGCGGCTAGATGAACAAGGTGAAAGGTAAAAATTAACCCGTTATCTTGTTCTTACAATAGTAACTCGTTAACGTAGTCACCATTGTTTAAAAGCAGACAGTAACAGGGAGTTTTGCATGAAACAAAGCCTACTTTTGGCCGCTTTTTTTATCGGGAACATCGTGCCTGTTTTTGCTGAAAAAGCACCACCCGAAACCACCCCCGATAATGGTTATATTGAACCGTTTCAAATCCTAGATAACCTTTATTATGTTGGGGACCAGTGGGTTTCGTCTTATCTTATTCAAACTGATGCGGGGCTTGTGCTCATCGACACAATGGATTACCCCTACAGTAAGTGGCTACCGCAAAGTTTTAAGCGCCTTGGCTTGGAGCTCAGTGACCTGAAATACATTGTTATCACCCATGGGCATTCCGATCATGTTAGCGGGGCGGGTTACTTACAAAAGCTAACGGGAGCGAAGGTAGTCATGAGCTCGGATGATCTGCACCTAATGATTGCTCAGGCTCAAAAGCGTGGGTTTATGCTACCTGAAATTAGCATTTCCCCTAAAGATGGCGACACGATAAAACTGGGCAGTTTTAAAATGCGCTTTCACCAAACGCCCGGTCATACCGATGGCTGTGTGTCGAATGAATTCATGGCATTCGATCAAGGCAAGCCTCTCAGAGCTTTTGTGATGTGTGGTAATGGCACCAGCTTTGAAGGGGCTGAAACGGCAAAGCGTTATATCGAAAGCGTTAATAAAGTGAAGCAAATTGCGCAAGCCTCACCGGTTGTTAGCGTGAACTTGCCTAGCCATCCTCACCTTGGGCAAATTTTTGAAAGGCAACGTTTAAAGGCTACCGAAAAGTACAATCCTTTTGTTGATCCCAAAGGGTTTACACAATTTATTCGTTTGTTAGAGAAAAGAGGCCAAGAAAAGCTGCTGGTGGAGCAAGAAAAGCCTTAGATGGTTAACCTTTTTGTTGGCGGGCTAACCAGCGATCAAGCTCGTTAGCAAATTCTCTTTGTTCTGTTTGGCTGATGGGTGGGGAGCCGCCAGTATCGACTCCGCTAGCGCGCAGTGTATCCATAAAGTCTCGCATGTTTAATCGAGACTTTATGTTGGCACTGGTAAACATCTCACCTTTCGTAGATAACGCGAGTGCGCCTTTATCAATGACTTCAGATGCAAGCGGAATATCTCCTGTAATCACAAGGTCACCTGCCTGCGCTAGTGCCACGATTTTGTTATCCGCAATATCAAATCCTTTTTCTACTTGCATGAACTGTGTAAAACGAGATGGCGGAAGTTTAAGGTAGGTGTTGGCGACAAACGTGACCTGTGTTTGTGTTCTATCTGCTGCCCTGCAAAGCGTTGCTCTTGCAAACTTTGGACAAGCATCTGCATCTACCCAAACTTGACTCATTCTATTTTACTACCTTTCTGCGTTTAGCGATTTGGCATTGGCTGCACGGATATCGATGTCTTCTTTGGGAGGGACTTTCCAACCATGAAGGTTGTCTTTAATTAAACCAACAAGCGCATCGATGTGTTGCTCTGTGCTATTCAAGCAGGGAATGTACTCGTAGTTTTCACCACCTGATTCCATAAAATATTCACGGTTTTCTTCACCAATTTCTTCGATGGTTTCAAGGCAGTCGGAAGAAAAGCCCGGGCAGATCATCTGAACCGATTTGATACCTTGCGCTGGCAAGGATTTCAATGTTTCGTCCGTATAAGGCTTAAGCCATTCCTCTCGACCAAATCGAGACTGGAACGTGGTGAGGTATTGCTCTGCGTTTAGTTCAAGCTTTTCCGCAACTAAGCGTGTGGTTTTATAGCATTCGCAATGATAAGGGTCTCCATTTTTTAGGTAACGCAATGGAATGCCATGATATGTGAAGATAAGTTTGTCGGCTTTTCCGTGTTTTTCCCAGTGTGCTTTTACTGAGGCTACTAGCGCATCAATATAGCGCTCATCATCGTGATAATGATTGATAAAGCGTAGCTCAGGTAGCCAACGTCGAGAGAGAAAATCATGAGCGATGGCATCAAAAGTACTGCCTGTAGTTGAGGCTGAATACTGCGGATATAATGGCAAAACAACCAGTTTTCTGACACCTTGCTCTAGCATTTTATCAACAACATTGGCGATGGAAGGATTGCCGTAACGCATGGCAAACTCAACAACGATGTTGTCGCCATATTCTTGCTGGAGTTGTTCGTTGATGCGATCACGCTGGTCTTGCGTGTGGAATAATAACGGTGAGCCTTTGTCCGTCCAAACGGTGGCATACGCTTCTGCAGAACGCTTTGGGCGAATATTAAGAATGACGCCATTTAAAATAATTTGCCAAAGCAAGCGTGGCACTTCTACCACGCGAGGATCGGATAAAAACTCTTTCAGATAAGGTTTTAACGCCGCTTTTGTTGGCGCTTCAGGTGTACCTAGGTTGGTAATAAGTACACCTAATTTATCGGCTTGGTTATGCGCAAATGCAGCATTTCCTTTATATTTCATATTTATCCTATCGTTCGTTCATTGTGCGCAGAACGGAGCGTTAACTTGAGTAATACGTTGCTGCGCCTGGCCCAACTGGTAATCCAAGTAAAAATACCCATACATAGAACAATACGGTCCAACCAATCACATAGACCATCGAGTAAGGTAACATTGTTGCAATTAATGTTCCCATCCCCAAGTCTTTTTTATACTTCGCGGCCACCGCTAATATCAATCCAAAGTAACTCATCATTGGTGTGATAACGTTTGTCACAGAGTCGCCAATTCGGTACGCGGCTTGAATCACTTCTGGTGCAAAGCCAACGAGCATCAGCATAGGCACAAAAATAGGTGCCGTCACAGCCCACTGTGCAGAAGCACTTCCTAAAGACAGGTTAACAACGCCACACATCAGGATGAAAAGAACAAATATCTCTGGTCCATCTAGGCCAACAGCTTGCAAGAAGCCCGCGCCTTTAACCGCCAATACTGTGCCCAAGTTGGTCCATTTAAAGAAAGCAACAAACTGAGCAGCGAAGAAAACAAGTGTGATATACAGGCCCATAGAGCCCATGCTTTTGGCCATGGCGTTTATGATGTCTTTGTCATTTTTCATGGTACCTGCTACGCGACCGTAAACGAATCCCGGTACAGCAAAGGTAATGAAAATGAAGGCAACGATGCCTTTTAAGAACGGTGAACCTGCAACAGCGCCCGTTTCAGGGTGACGTAAAATACCGTTTTCTGGCACGATGGTAAGCGCTAATAAGCCCGCCATTACAAGGAATGCGAGACCTGCAAATTTAAGTGCTTTCTTTTCTTGTGCGGTGGGTTTGTCAATTTTCGGCTCGCCAAGATCAATCGCTGCTTCTGATGGATCATATGTGCCGAGCCTTGGTTCAACAATTTTCTCGGTTACGAATGCGCCCATCGTGGCAACGGCAAAGGTGCTAACAAACATAAAGTACCAGTTTACTTCTGGGCCTACAGTGTAAGTGGGGTCAATCATATGAGCGGCGGATTCGGTTATCCCTGAAAGCAGCGGATCAACAGTACCTAGCAATAAGTTGGCGCTGTAACCACCGGAAACCCCGGCGAATGCGGCGGCTAAACCTGCGAGAGGATGCCTGCCCAAAGAATGGAATATCATGGCGGCAAGAGGGATTAATACGACATACCCCAATTCTGATGCGGTGTTAGAGATGATGCCGGCAAAAACCACTACCACGGTAACGGCTCTGCGAGAAGCATTGACGACCAATGAACGCATGGCCGTTGAAAGTAAACCAGAGTGCTCTGCAACGGAAACCCCAAGTAAGGCGACCAACACGGTGCCAAGTGGAGCAAAGCCAGTAAAGTTTGTTACAAGCCCAGTGACAATGCGTTGTAGTCCTTCAGCGTTCATTAGGGAAATGACTTCAATAACACCATCTGCTTCGCGACCTTTTGCACCGACTGGGCGAGGATCTAAAACGCTGACATCAAAGTAACCTAAAATACCACTGAGTACGACAATGAAAACGGCGAACATGGCAAAGAGTGAAACCGGGTGTGGTAACAGGTTTCCGAGCCATTCTACAGTGGCTAAAAATTTAGCAAACGCGCCGGACTGCTTTGTGTCGCTTGAGTGGTTTTTTGTATTTGATACCAAACCATATCCTCTTTCAAAGTAATTCAGAACAAAAAAAGGCCGCTAGTTTAACTGATTAGGGGCGGGTATCACAACTCGGTAAAATAAATTCAAATATTGAGAGGTCGCGCGGTTTGTAAAGGTGGGGCGTGGTGCCGTGGTAAATTTTAGACAAAAAAAAGCAGCCAACTGTGCTTACAATTTGGCTGCCAAACGTGTTACGAGGAATTGATGAAAAAAGCTAAATAAAACGATAAAAGTCACTAAAACCCTTAGTGAAGGCTGGCAAGCATGGATTCAAAATCCAAACCCTGACGTGCCATTTTCACTTTCAATAAGCCTAAACCGTCAAGCTGAATTTGACGAACGCGCTCTCTGGTTAATCCGACTTCCTGACCCACTTCTTCAAGTGTTGCCGCGTCATAACCGAGTAAGCCAAAGCGACGCGCTAATACTTCTCTGTGTTTTGGGCTTAGTTCATATAACCAATTAACAATTTGGCTCTGAATCTTATTGCATTGCAATGAACCTTCAGGTGTTGAGCCTTGCTCGTCTTCCATAATGTCAACGAGCGAGTTGTTTTTTCTTTCTCCAATTTGCGTATCCACTGAAGCAACGCGTTGGTTTAAGCGCATTACATCGGCGACATCTTGTGCAGACTTTCCAACCACCTTGGCAATTTCTTCGGGAGTTGGCTCGTGATCAAGCTTTTGGGCCAGTTCACGAGAGGTACGCAAATATGTGTTTAATTCTTTTGAAATATGAATCGGAATACGAATGGTACGATTCTGATTCATGATGGCTCTTTCAACAGATTGGCGAATCCACCAAATCGCGTAAGTAGAAAATCTGAAGCCGCGCTCCGGGTCGAACTTTTCTACTGCTCTGATTAAGCCCATGTTGCCTTCTTCAATTAAGTCTAATAAAGGCATACCGCTTTTAATGTAGTTTCTGCTAACGCGAACAACTAATCTTAAGTTGCTTACGATCATGCGGCGACGAAATTCATCATCCCCTTTTTGTGCTTTACGGGTGTAGTCGATTTCTTGCTCAGCCGTTAACAGCGGGTAGCGACTAATCTCTCTAAGGTACATTTGAGTTGCATCGCATGTGTCGCTTGCAGATGATTCAAATTTTTCGGTTTCGGCATTATTTGCTTCTTGGGATACAACTGCACTTTCGGTATTCATGAAGCTCTCTTCAACGGTATTTAATTCGTGAGTTTCTGTAGTCATATTGACCTCCTCAAATGCAAATAATGCGGTCTTAAAGTTGACGATTAGTATTGCTTGTTGATGTAGGTTAATTATGGGTTGCAGGGCATAAAATGAGCTATTAGCCTTTAGTTGTATTTTTATTAGCCTTTAGTCTTACAAGCGCCTATTTATGCGGAATTGCTGCACTTTTTGTGGGGGTTAAGCCGGCTTTTGGGAACGAAATTTGGCGATAAATATTGCACTTTTTACCTTGTCAACAAAAAGCGCAAAATGAAGCCGAGGTTTTTGCAATTTAGATTATTCGATAAGGGATGGTGCGATCGGATTCTTGTGAAGCGATTCGCTGGCGAGCAATTGCGAAATCATAGTGTTAAAATCCGCTTGTTGAGTGAGTTATTGGGCGGGATATAAAGAAGCCTTCCTGTTTTGTCTTTGAGGAAAATGTATTGGTCAATATGCAGAGTTTGCACAGTTTCGGTTTAAACAACAGTGCAAAAGGAGTTGAAACACTTTCAACAATCGAAGACGTTGAGGCGCTAGCTTCTTTTTCACAGCCTTATCTTATTTTAGGACAGGGTACCAACACGGTTTTTGTTAACGATTATTTAGGGCATGTTTTTAAGGTAGATATCAAAGGCGTTGATATCACCAAAGCAGAAATAGGCTACCGTATTAAGGTTGGAGCCGGAGAAGACTGGCACAAATTAGTAGAGCATCTTGTGTCGGTTGGAATTAATGGCTTGGAAAATTTAGCGCTGATTCCCGGCTCGGTCGGTGCAGCGCCAGTGCAGAATATTGGCGCCTACGGTGCAGAGTTTGCTGATTATTGTGTATCGGTAACGTGTTACGACGTAAAAAATCATGCAGTAACGACATTAGATGTTGATGCATGCCAGTTTGGTTACAGAGACAGTATCTTCAAAAAAACACGGCCACAGCGCTATGTGATTTTATTTGTTGAGCTGACACTGCCTTTTCAGTGGTCACCCAACTTAAATTACAAAGGGCTTGATCATTTGCCTGACAATACCGATGCCAGAACAGTATTCGATACAGTAATGAGTATTCGACAGCAAAAGCTACCGGATCCGAAAAAGGTCGGTAATGCTGGTAGCTTCTTTAAAAACCCGGTTATTGCCCTTTCCCATTATGAAAAGCTAAAGCAGCAAAATCCGAATATGCCTTGTTATGTTGTTGACGATCACACTGTGAAAATCCCCGCAGCATGGCTGATTGACCAATGTGGGTTCAAAGGCAAACGTTGGGGAGCGGTTATCTGTCATCAAAATCAGCCTTTAGTATTGGCTAATCAAGGCAAAGCCACTGGAGCACAGTTACTAATGGCGGCAAGGGAAATCAAAAAAACAGTATTGCAGCGCTTCGATGTTGAATTAGAGAACGAGGTGCGCTTGATTGGGTCATCGGGGGAAGTCACTTTATGAAAAGCACCTCCACTATTCGCAATGATATTTTAGCCATCCTTAACAAAGGGGAGTTTTGCTCCGGCGAAACATTGGGAAAACACTTCAATGTGTCGCGGGCCGCTATTGCCAAACATATTAAGTCACTGCAAGGACTCGGGCTTGATATATATTCCGTTACGGGCAAAGGTTATAAGCTCGCCCATCAAATTAGTTTGTTTGAAAAAGAAGCGTTGCTTTGCAAGCTCCCTGAATACACTGCTGAAGACGTCCATCTTTTATCTGTTGTTGATTCAACAAATGATTACTTAAAACAACGACTACACGAAAACCCAAACTTGAAACAAGGAACGGTTTGTTTAGCAGAAGCGCAAACCGCGGGTAGAGGTCGTCAAGGAAAGCGATGGGTTTCTCCATTTGGTTGCAGCTTATATAGTTCCTTTTATTGGCAATTCGAAGGCGGGTTTCAAGCTGTATCTGGTTTGAGCCTTGCTGTTGGGATTGCGGTCGTGTCTGCATTACAAGAAATGGGGGCGCAAGACCTTGGCCTGAAGTGGCCTAACGATATTTATCATCAAGGTAAAAAACTGGCAGGTATTTTGGTTGATGTAGATGGGCAAATGCATGGCAACTGCCAATGTATTATCGGGCTTGGTATTAATATTTCTTTGCCCTCTCAGGTAGAATCAATTGATCAACCTTGGTCTGATTTAAGCCAGGTGTTATCGGTAGCCCCCAATAAAAATGAGTTAGCGCAACGCATTATTCACAGCTTGCACCAAACCATGTTGGCGTTTCAGCGTGATGGCCTTAAGCCTTTTGTTGCTCGATGGAATGAATTTGATGTGTTCAAGGACAAGTCGGTTGCATTAATCATGGGAGAAAACCGAATTTTGGGTTTGGCAAAAGGAATTGATGACACGGGCGCAATAAAATTAGAAATCATCGATGAATCTGGGCAAAAGGTGGTTCGTTCGTTTTTCGGAGGAGAAATCAGTGTTAGAGCCTCGTAATTGTTTGCTCGTGGACATTGGTAACACACGCACAAAGTATGTGTTTGCTGATAACCACAACCAATTGACTGATCTTTCCTATATATATAAGAAGGAAGATATTCCCTCTCTTTTATCTCATTGCTCTCGGGTTGTCCTTGCTTCTGTTAATAATGAAGCGGCTTTTCTCTCTTGGCAGAGTGAAAGTGAAAAGCGGGGTGTGCCTTTAACCCGGGTGAAAACCCAAGCAGAAGCATTTGGTATTCGTTGCCCTTATCAAACCCCCGCAAAACTGGGTGTTGATCGTTGGCTATGTGCATTGGCAGTGGCGAAACGAACGAAGAAAGCCGTTGCCATTATCGATGTTGGCACTGCTGCAACCTGTGATTTTGTTTTTAATGGCGAGTATTTGGGCGGCTGGATTGCACCGGGCTTTGATTTAATGCGTCGTTCATTGGTGCAAAATACGGCAAATGTCTCGGCCGATGATGTGTTCCCTGAAACAATAGAAATTGGCGAAGACACGGAAGCATGTGTGAATGGCGGCTGTTTAGCCATGCTTTCGGGCTTTATCGTGGAAGCGGAAAAGAAAATTGCAGCGCTATCTTCGAACTATGAGTTAGTTTTAACAGGAGGTGGGGCGCAGATGTTGGCCGAAATTTCACCTGAGTATGCAAAAGTTGAAGATAATTTGCTGTTTAAGGGCCTTGCTTTGTTCTCTTGAGGACAAGGGGGATTTAGATAAAGTGGGGCGCTAACCCCGTTGTTTCGTTAATATATTGAACAATGTGTCTCTAAATTAGGCAAACAAACAAAAAAAACAGATTTTTTTTAAATTAGGTGTTGCGCGTCTCAAATCATTACTCTAGAATCCGCACCACTTGATGCAGTGCCGACTTAGCTCAGTTGGTAGAGCAACTGACTTGTAATCAGTAGGTCGCCAGTTCGACTCCGGCAGTCGGCACCATCAATTCCTGGAGGGGTTCCCGAGTGGCCAAAGGGATCAGACTGTAAATCTGACGGCTCCGCCTTCGCTGGTTCGAATCCAGCTCCCTCCACCATATTTGTTTAGGCCGCCCTATTGGGCGGCTTAAATCGTGGAGCTTGGAAAGGTGATTTCTACCATCTCCACCGTTTTCTCGGATGAGGTAGCCTCTTAGAGATCATGTAAAGGTAAGCGGGCATCGTATAATGGCTATTACCTCAGCCTTCCAAGCTGATGATGCGGGTTCGATTCCCGCTGCCCGCTCCAAATTGCTGATATAGCTCAGTTGGTAGAGCGCACCCTTGGTAAGGGTGAGGTCGGCAGTTCAAATCTGCCTATCAGCACCATCTCTAATTTATCCTACCCATCCCCAAAATTTCTTTATTTAATTTTTCATTAACGTTTTGCTGGGGAAACTGTCATGGCAAAAGAAAAGTTTGAACGTACGAAACCGCACGTAAACGTAGGTACAATCGGCCACGTTGACCACGGTAAAACTACTCTAACAGCGGCTATTACAACTGTATTAGCGAAAGTACACGGTGGTGAAGCTAAAGACTTCGCATCAATCGATAACGCTCCAGAAGAGCGCGAGCGTGGTATCACAATCTCAACATCACACGTTGAGTACGACACACCAACTCGTCACTACGCACACGTAGACTGCCCTGGACACGCTGACTATGTTAAAAACATGATCACGGGTGCGGCACAGATGGACGGCGCGATTCTAGTAGTAGCAGCGACTGATGGTCCTATGCCTCAGACACGTGAGCACATCCTTCTAGGTCGTCAGGTA
>CAXRCC010000069.1:0-11561 GCA_964228975.1 Paraneptunicella sp.
GTGTACTTTGCAGGAGAGTCAAAGAAAAGTACACGTTCATAAAATCTCGACTCAAGCAGTTTCCTGTCGAACCAATGTGCCGAATGTTAAAAATAAACCGTAGTGGCTTCTATGCATGGTTGAGGAAAACACTGAGCCAACGTGCGGTTGAAGATCAAAGATTGCTTGGCAAGATCAGGCAATTCTGGCTTGAAAGTGGCTGTACCTATGGCTATCGCAACATCACAATTGATCTAAAAAATGACGGAGAAACCTGTGGTAAAAATCGCGTTCATCGGCTCATGCAGATCAATAAAATCAAAGCAATCAGAGGCTATAAGCGTCACCGAGGATTTAAAAATAGCAAACAACATCCTGCTGCGCCCAATACGCTAAACCGAGCATTTACAGTCAACAGTCCAGATCAAGCGTGGGTAACGGATTTTACGTATATTCGCACGTATGAAGGCTGGCTATACCTGACGGTTGTCATCGACTTATTTTCTCGCAGGGTCATTGGGTGGACGATGAAAAGCAGTCCTAAAGTCGATTTAGTGATCGACGCTCTACTCATGGCCATCTGGCGTCGAAGATCTCAAAATAAGGTGCTGGTTCACTCAGACCAAGGTGTTCAATATACCTCTTGTGATTGGCGTAGCTTCCTAAAAGAACACAATCTAGAAGCGAGCATGAGCCGCAAAGGTAACTGTCATGATAATGCGGTTGCTGAGAGCTTTTTCTCATTGCTCAAAAAAGACAGAGTGAGGCGTAAAATCTATAAAACCCGTGACGAAGCTAGGGCTGAGATATTTGATTATATTGAATTTTTCTACAACCCAAAAAGAAATCATGGTACAAACGGCGGTGTTTCTCCTAATGAATTTGAGAAACGTTATTTTAAGAAGCTCGAAACTGTATAGAGTTCTGGGGTCTTACCATTATTCGTATTATAAGGATGACTAATAGATCACAGGTCATCCAGCCTAAAGCCCAAATGGCGACCGCATAGTCATGTTCAAAACCTCTGACGAACTCCAAGAACGGCGAGCGGATAATAAACATAACCAACTCTGTAACGGAAATGATTAAGATCGTGATAACAAAACTGTTAACAACTCGGTAATAGTAGAGACTTGCTAGAAGAACTAGCAAGTACATCCACTTCATATAACCATCTATCGTAAAAAGGAATTCAACCAAACTAAAACCTAGCCTTTATCTCCCGGCCAAACTCCGCCACCACTCCCTTGTGTTGTAGGGGTTGGATTAGGATTCGGTGTAGGGAAACTTACCCAATCAAATATATGAACCGCTTTATCACGCTTCCAAACTGCTTCACCGCCTTGCGGTTTTGATTCAGGATTTGGTTTTAGTCCACCGCCATTTGTGTATGCGAAAGTTGCGGTAGATAAAGTGGTCAAAATTAAAACAGATACTATCTTAGCCAATGAATGCATAATAATCTACTCCAAAAGGCACTTTTTGCCCCATTAATTAACCGACCCCGTGTCGATTACTACCCATCTTACTAAGAGTTGATAGATTTTTGTTGTCCTTTTCTTGATAATTTATGGTGAATTTATAACCGGAGTTGTACTAGTGGGAAGAGCTAGAGTAGTTAAAAAGACTAAGTTTGATGGGATTTCGTTGCTGGATAACGGCAAATATCAGATTGTAGTCAGGCCGTGGGGATTACAAGGACCGAAGAAGCAAGCCACTAAATTAACGTTGGCTGATGCAAAAATAGAAAGGGACAGATTAAAAGCGTTAGGTGATAAGAAGCCCGAAGAAGTAAAGGAGGACAAACGCACGTTATCAGAGTTGGTTGAACTTTGGTGGTCTTTGCATGGGCAAAATTTGAAGGATGGGAAAGCAAGGAAGAGTAAGCTTGAAAACTTCGTTGAACACGTTGGCGATATTCGAGCGGTAAAGTTAACGGGGGCGATGTTTGGTAGGTATCGAGAAGCACGATTAGAGAAAGGAGCAACCGCAAGAACAGTAAATAGAGATCACAGTTATTTACGCGCAATGTTCAATACGCTTGATTCGTTTGAGCAGTGGCACCACCCCAACCCCGTTTCAAAAATTAAATTAATGAAAGAAGCGGAGGTTCAACTCACTTATTTGGATCAGGACGAACGCAAACGTTTATTAAGAGCCTGCGACCATAGCCGAAGCCCGCACATTAAATTAATGATCATGATTGGTCTTGCAACGGGTGCGCGTTGGTCAGAGATAAACAGCTTGAAGCGTTCACAGGTGAAAGGAAATCGAATTCAATTTGTAGAAACCAAAAACGATAGACGCAGATTAATACCTATACCTGAAGCGTTGGCTAACTTGCTTAAAACACACAAGCCGGAAAGTAAGAACAATATTTTTTCTCAATCAAGAACCGCTTTTGAAGCTGCGATTGATAGAGCAAATATAAGATTGCCGAAAGGACAGCTAACCCATGTGTTAAGACATAGTTTTGCGGTGACGTTTATGGAGGAAGGCGGTAGCAGTCACACGCTGCAAAAAATTTTAGGACACAGCCACATTTCAACAACTGCAATTTATCTGGCCTTTGCACCCGACAACCTAGATAAGATTTTAGAGCTTAATCCATTGAAGATTGATGGTATTGAAATCAAGGCGCAACAGCTAAACGATAGCGCAGTGTCCGCCGAATGTCGGCCTAGTGTTTTTTAGAGGTATTTTATAGCGATGATTTTTGAAGGGCTTAGAAACGAGAAAAGCCAGTAAGCTATTGAACTTACTGGCTTTTGGAAATTGGTGCCCGGGGCCGGACTTGAACCGGCACGAGGTTGCCCTCGAGGGATTTTAAATCCCTTGTGTCTACCAATTTCACCACCCGGGCGAAAATCTGTATTTTATGGAGGCGGGTCCCGGAGTCGAACCGAGGTCCACGGATTTGCAATCCGCTGCATAGCCACTCTGCCAACCCGCCAGGAAATTGGAGCGGGAAACGAGATTCGAACTCGCGACCCCAACCTTGGCAAGGTTGTGCTCTACCAACTGAGCTATTCCCGCATTTCCTGCCTGAAGTGCTTTGCTAATCTGCTGTAGCGCCTCAGATGCAGTGCATTCTACGGATAACACTTTGAGAGTCAACAACAAAATTAAACCTTTTTGTTCGACTGCTGCTTTTTTAGCTTACCCCTCGATCTTTTGTCATTATTTTATGCAAACAGGCTACAGAATAACCCAATATTTTTAATCTTTTTCTGGATGATGCGGGCGCAGTAAGAACTGTTTAGCAGCCGAAACATACTGCACCATCGAAAACACAGATAAAATAGCAGCAATATATAAAAGAATTGCACCTAACGTTTGCCAATAAAGTGGGATCATCCAATCACCAACAGGTAAAAATTCCAGTTCTGAGAGCAAACCGATAAGCGCTAACATTTGCGCCATGGTTTTTGCTTTTCCCCAAAACGACACCTTTACAGTATCTGACTGCCCGTGGATTGCCATCCATTCTCGTAAAGCAGACACAAATATTTCCCTCGCCATAAGTAATACTGCCGGAATCGTTATCCAAGGAGTTGCGTAGGTGTGCGTTATCATTAACAACGCTGCTGCAACAATCAACTTATCGGCAACAGGATCGAGGAAAGCCCCAAAAGGCGAAGTTTGTTGTAACTTTCTCGCTAAATAGCCATCAAACCAATCCGTGATAGCCGCAAACCAAAAAATGAATGCGCCAGCTTGATGCGCCCACTTCCAATCAAGAAAGTAAACAATCACGAATATGGGAATTAATGCGACTCGCATCATAGTGAGAAGGTTAGGAATGGTTAGCATCATAAAATTATGTATTTCTTCTTAAGGATATGGTGGCGGGTTAACCACCTGTTTTCAGCTGTGCAAATAGTCGTGGATATGCGTTGCTAATTCAATACTTATTCCCGGGACTTTTGCTAATTGCTCTGGAGAGGCATTCATCACTTCCTGTAATCCGCCCATATATTTTAATAAACTTTGTCGGCGTTTCGCCCCGACACCGGGTATGCTTTCTAGCTTAGATTTCGTTTTTACTTTTTGCCTTTTATGACGGTGACCAGCAATCGCGAAACGGTGAGACTCATCTCGAATATGCTGTATTAAATGCAATGCCGGTGAGTTCGATTCCATTGGGATAGTATCATGATTCCCTGCGAGAATGAGTGTTTCCAGCCCCGGCTTCCTCGTTGTGCCTTTTGCAACACCAATTAACATTGGCATTTTTTCACCCTGCCAATCTTCAAAATAAGCTTCCGCTTGGGCGAGTTGCCCTTTGCCTCCATCAATGAACACAATATCAGGCATTTTCTCTGCGCTCGTAGCGGGTTTAAAACGACGCTTGAGCACTTGAGCCATGGCAGCATAATCGTCACCGGGAGTAATTCCTTCAATATTATAACGACGATAATCTGTTTTAAGCGGCCCATCACGATTAAATACCACACAAGAAGCCACGGTTTGCTGACCAGATGTATGAGAAATATCAAAGCACTCCATTCGCTGCAGAGGTGCTTGCAATTCCAGAATGGATTCCAACTCCAAAAACCGAGCACGAATTGACTTTTGATGTGCTTGCTGTGCTTCAAGTGCACTCAATGCATTAGTATTCGCCAATTTCAAATAGCGCTTTTTCTCATCTCGCGCACCATAAAAGAACTTAACTTTGTGCCCTACTTCATCAGAAAGGACCGACTCGACCTCTTCTGCATCTTCAATTTTAATAGGCAACACAATCTGTTTTGGAATGGACTTGTTGCCCGATAAATAAAACTGCAACAAAAAAGATTGGAACACCGCTGTTTGAGAGTCCTCGGCATTCGGTATCTTAGGAAAGTAATTCTTACTCCCTAGCAGTTTATTATCTCGGATAAAGAACGCTTGAATACAGGCCAAGCCATTTTTAAAGGCGAAACCAAAAACATCGAGTTCTTCTTGCTCTCCACTAACCCATTGCTGCTCCTGAACCCGACGTAACGCCGCGATTTGATCTCGATAAGTCGCCGCTTTTTCAAAGTGTAACGCCATGCTTGCCTGTTCCATCATTTCAACCATGGTATCGATAGCTTGATGGCTTTTTCCTTTCAAAAACAAGCGCGCCAGCTCCACTTGTTGGCTGTACTCGTCATCCGACACCACACCGGGTACACAAGGCGCCGAGCACCGCTTTAATTGATGTTGTAAGCAAGGACGAGAGCGGGCGCGATAATAAGCATCTTCGCATTGCCTAACGGGAAAGACTTTTTGCATCAAGCGCAGGCTTTCTCGAACAGCCCATGCGCTCGGGTACGGACCGAAGTATTCACCTTGTTCTTTACGTGCGCCGCGATGCACCGTTAATCGGGGGTGTTTGTGTTTCGACAGGAAGATAAAGGGATAAGACTTATCGTCTCGCAGCAATACATTGTAGCGAGGCTTGTACTTCTTTATGTAGTTATTTTCAAGAATGTACGCTTCCGTTTCTGAATGCGTAAGCGTGACATCCATCGCCGCAATTTGTTTTACGAGCGAAATGGTCTTGGGGCTGTCTAAGTTCTCTTTAAAATAACTACTAACGCGTTTCTTAAGATTCTTCGCTTTGCCAACATAAATGACTTCTTCTTTCTGGTTATACATTCGGTATACACCAGGCTGCTGCGTAAGGTTCTTAAGAAACGCCTTATAATCAAACTCAGTTTGTGGCATTACAACGGTTGAGGATTAATTAGATTATGTCGCAATGCGAGGTGCGTCAGTTCAACATCAGAGTCAACATTCAACTTTTCAAACATGCGATAGCGATGCGTATTGACCGTTTTCGTACTTATATTAAGCTGACTCGCAATTTCCGGCACTTTCACACCTTTAGTAAGCATCAGCATGATTTGAAGCTCTCGCTCCGACAGTTGCTTTAACGGATCATCTTCTTTAGCGCTAATTTGTGCCAGCGCGATTTGTTGCGCAATTTCTGGCGCAATATACTTTTGGCCAACAGCCACTTTTTGGATCGCGATGATCATTTCCTGCGGAGCCGCATCTTTTGTGAGATAACCAAATGCGCCCATTTGCATTACTTTCGAAGGAAACGGATTTTCTTTGTGAACGGAAAGCGCAACCACCTTAACATCCGGACAAATTCGCAACACCTGCTTTGTGGCTTCTAGCCCCCCAATACCAGGCATGCTCATATCCATCAAGATGATATCTGGCGGTGATTTGCGACAAATCTTAATCGCTTCTTCACCGGTTTGTGCTTCTCCCACGACTTTAAAGCCATCAACGTCGTCCAGAATTCGTCTGATTCCGTTTCTTACCAAATCATGGTCGTCAACTAATAACAGTTTAACCAAGCAGTGCTCCAGAACTGAATAACTTAACTACTCTGTGCTTTTGAGTAGTCATTAATTGAAATTAACACGAGCATCGTTGCGAAAACGCAAATACGAAACTATCGATATTGATGCTCACACAGTCTATTCCATCCGCTGATGGTCTCATCTTTGCCCTGGCAAATGTTCTTAGCGGAACAACGCTCTACACTGCATTCGATGATCCACCTATCACTACAATTTCCTATCCTACGAGGCTTAGACGGTTTACCACCACATCGACAATTTAACGCATGATCTTTATTCAAACTGGCCACGTGGTACCTCTATATCACCCCACTTACATTTTAGATCAGTGAGTTTACCCCAACTGAATCGCTCAAAGCTAACAAAACTCGATTCATTGAGCAATTAATACGGCTATTTTGAATAACAAACGAACAAACCGACGCAAGTATTTACGATTCAACAACTTAGATCGGTGTAACAGCAAAAAAGAGAAAGATATTTTTACGCTTGTTGACGTTAACGGTAAAGATTTAAGAAAGTTTAACCAATATTTTGAAAAACGCCCGTGGGAAAGCAAAAAATTCTGAGACGTGTCTTGGGGCGCGTCCTTGTGCTAACAACTTAATCCTTTGAGGTAAACCCTTTGGGGATGACGAGATGTGTCTCGCCCTGTTTACCTAGCCCCCCGAAGTTCCATTACTAGGATCCGGTTGTTTAGGTCCGGAGTCCGGGCTCGGTGAAGGTGAGCTTGGTTCGGGTGAAGTGGCACTTTCGATTATATCATCTAGCCAATCAGACACACCAATGGTGCCCTCGGCCAGAACAGCAGGCATAAAACAAACAGTGGAAAAAGATAAGACTACACAAAGTTTTTTGAGCTGCATTATATCTCCTAAGTTTGAGTAATGAGCAGGATTGCTCGGGGGGAGATTATGTAGGAGTCAGCACAACTTATCTAACCTTATGCGTAAAATTTATTAGACCTACGCATAAAGTCATAACTAGATGACAGAAGGATCACCAGTTCAAACGTGTTTAAATAAGCTTTAAAGGTAGGCGCCGCATAGTAAACATGACGAGCGTTTTCATAGAAGTAAGACGCAAATGATTCTGCATCATAAATTTGGAAGGGTGCGTAATGGTTCTGAACCCATTGGAATTCGAACATGGCATCGATAAAGCTCATTGCAAAGGGAATGTCATCAACATGTCTGAACCAATGTTCGATGAATGAAATACAGGTCACAAACAAATACACTACATAAATGCCTGCTAAACAAAAGTCTGTGCCTGTAACAAGGTTCTCTTTTAAGGAAGGATTGTCGGACTTTTCGCCCTGTATCAGCATGAGCAACGGCACTTTGAACATAATCAACAGCACAGCTGTGATATCAATAAACAAGGTAGCCGGATAGAAAACAAGTGGATTATTGCCACCCAACACGGACATTAATAGCCACTCGACTCCCCTCATCCCTATCACAATCATGATAAGGCTGTAGGTGCTGATATGGTGTCTGTTCTCGTAAACTGCCCACAGACCGACCGTGATAAACATGGCGTCTATCAGCGGGTTATTTTTGATGTGAGTTAATGTTAAGTATGCTGTAACCAGTATTACGAGTAATCGAATCATTTTATCCCGAGTTGCTTTAAGATTGCCGTGCCGTACTTCGAACGTCGAATGAGATCCTTAATATCATTTCTCAGTTCTTTGGCAACCTCAAGTCCACAATGGGTCCAAATCGCCATTACCAATTCCAAGGGAGCTTGAGACTCCCCCAATCGATATCGGTACAACGATTTTTCGTCTATATCAAAGCAATCACAGATTTCTTTATAAGATTTCCCAGATCGTGCAATAGCAGATTCGATGGCCTGGCCATAGGCAACCGCAAGGATATTATCTTTACCTTTTCTAGCCATTTTAAGTTACTTCCAACAATTAATTAGTAATTTTTTTACGATCTTACCGCAAACAGGGCAACTTTGCCCGATTTTCTTTGATAGCTTGCAAGGGTTGTTCAATTACGTTTTTATACGTGCTTAATAAAGGTTCAATACAGCAGTGTACATAAAAGGTTCAGACTTACGTAAAATGAGGTTACAAGCAGCAATGACCACGGTGAAGATGGCTCAGTTTGCTGATGTAAGAACTCGTAAAACATATGAAAATTGGGAAAAAGGTGTTGGTTCACCTACAGTTAACCAATTTATCGCAATGGCAACAGCCTGCGGTTACAGCGCTCATAGCTTAATCAAACAGTACATTGAACGTGCAAATCACAAAACGGATGTTGATTACGATGAAGCCGCGTTGAACAACGAAGAATCATAAGCTGGGCCCCCGCCCAGCTTATACTTTTACATACTTATCCGCTTATTTATTCCCCTCTTATAAATTAAAAATAGTTATATAAATACACGTTCATTGTGTACAGATCTGTTCATTTTTAATCGAATTTTCTTCGTAAAGAGAATAAATAAATCATAAAAAATAGCCTTAATGGGTATGCATTTTTACCCTTAAAACAATAAAATAATCATTTTTGATTAACGGTAACTATAGTTACCGAGTGACAGATTTTTTCAAAAAAGCGGAGTCACTAATCCTACCATTTAGTACTCACTAGGTGTAAATCTCACACCAAATCTTCACATTTTGATTGGGAAGTAAACAACTCGTAGTAAAATAGTGTTAAACGTGAAATTGCAATACTGCTTTGGTCTAATATTATCCTTAAAATGGCCAACCAAATACACTGTTCAAATAACGAGCACATTATATTTTGTGCTTGATAAACAAAGATTTATGAATAGTGAAAAAGAAACGAAACACTTTGAGGTAATATATATACCCATTATTACAGCTAATCATCACCTCAAAAATGCCACTTTTTCGTTTAAGAAAAGCCACATTAGCTGGCCGAGACCGTCGTGACGAAGCCCGACGTTGATAAGGTGTGGGTCACTTGCTTACAAATGAAAGTCCCATCACCAAGAGGGTGCAATCCCGACACGTTAAGCGGTCGCTCTGCAAATAGTTCTGGATCGCCATGTAAAGTCATACGCAAGTCTCGAATATCTCGTTGCAACTTGTTAACCTCACCAACAACAGCCGCTTCCGCCTCTGCCTGAGTCGTAAAGGTTGTTTGTAATGTTTTACCCGCCTTGGACTCATCTCCCACGATAACCACTTGGCGCTCACCGTCAGTGTCACTGCGCCAGTAGGCCTTTACATAGCCAAACTCACTGCGTTTAGGCAGTTTAACGTTCCACTTCATCACTTGATCGCCAACCACGACTTTTGCAGCAATATGACTGCCATTCACCGTTCGGCTTGTGTCGTGAGGCACTAACAATAAGTCACCAACTACGGGCTTTAACACGGCATCGTACTGCTTTGCCAAACGATTCATAAAATTCAGGTCACTCTCATCGGTTTGGTCGATATGAGCAATGTTAATACGCTCAAATTGCTCGGATATATGAGCAACTAAACCGTTCTCGCTGGCAATGGTCCTCACTAAATTGGCGAGCGTCGTATCAACAAAGCTACGCGTTCGGTAAGACTTTAGATGATCAGTAAAGTTCGTTGAACGACCCACAACGCTGACTTGCAAAGGCGGGCCGCTCACATCCACTTCGTCAATCACAAAACGTCCAACACGGGATAACGATTGCTCACCATTGTTATGCTCATACCCCAAACTCACATCAATCACTGTTCCAACTTTTATCACGCCGATTTGCGCCTTTTCATCGGATAGCACAATTCTCACGCTGTCAGATTGCGGACTCATTTCATCCGTGACGGTAATTGAAACCAAGTTCGAGCGGAATTTATCAGTAATATCCTGATTATCATTGGTAATGGAATAGATAGGTTTCATTAGTCAAACAACGATTGTAATGTGGGTTTAGGGGGCGGCGCGTCAGGGAGTTGAATCAAAATCCCCGAAGGCAATACGGCACCGTGATCGGCAAGGCCATGATTTTCTTGTAAAACAAATTCAGTTAACCCTTCTCGCCCATAATGCTCAAAGCACACTGCATCGAGCACATCTCCTTGTTTACTTCGATACTTCATCAGAAAAACTCCCCTAATTGAGCGCTGACAGAGGATTGCGCATTATCGAAAAACGATTGTGCTCCCTGAAATAAATCACTGGGATTGGTTGCGGCCCGATTTGCCACTTCATCTCCGAGCAAATCCCGCATCAAAGAAAGCTGAGAACTGGCGTCGAAATCCGTTGCTACCGATTGAATGTCGGTGATGATGTCCGTTACCGGGCGCAATGAGCCATTTGCTTGATACAAACGAATGCCCAAAGAACGGAACGCTCGCTCAACAGTGGCGGGAGGAAACTCCAAACGATTGATCACCGAAGCGATGGCTGCCGATGAATTAGCGACGCTTGACGCTGTATTTGAATCATTCCCCAAATTCACAGACGTTTGCTGTGAAGGGCCGTAGTATTTTAGCTTTAGGTTGAATTCTATCTTTCTGGCAGCACCATTTTTTCTGAAAATGCTGCCCGTCTCACTTATCGAAAGCACAACCCATAACCCAAGCACTTTTCCCGTACCTGTAAATAATAGAAGCGGGACCCCTTTTAAAGCCTCGTTTTCCATGTCCCGAAGTTGGGTAAACCCGCCTCTGTACTCAGGGTAAATAACCCCAGATAACGTAATTTCCTTACTTCCTTGGCCAAGGTACTGCAACGATGTTTCTCGGCCAAAACGCTGTTGTTCTGGCCACAAGTAGGATGTGGATTGCTGAAATTGTTGGTAAGCGGCGGTTTCCAGCGAAAAGCGATAGTCGCCCAGCCCCAACATAACGCTATTAGCCATCGTATAACACTCCTCTTTGATGCCTTTGCATATCCCCCAGTAGCATTTCAAAATGCTCCTTCACTTTTTGTGCAATATCCATGGACGACTGCTCAGGCGTCGCCGTGATATTGATTGCAATCCCTCCTACATTAACGGGGGTAGACTGCGGCTTAAGGGGGGAAAGTGGATTAGAAAAATGAGATTGCGGCGCTGACACGGGAGTATCAACAACGTACTCAGTGTGAGAAGATGCGAGCTGATTGAGTTGCTCACTTGATTCATTTGCTTGCGCGATCGCAGGAGACGTAGCATTTGCCGAATACCTTGGCAGCTCCCTTTCTCCAACGGATTGGCTCAATGCCTCGACTTTTTTCAGTTTTTCAGCACTCGACTCATCATCGTCATCACCAGAGAAAAACG
>CAXRCC010000070.1:0-16621 GCA_964228975.1 Paraneptunicella sp.
TCTTCCGATCTAAAACCAAGAAGTGGGTCGTTAGCTCAGTTGGTAGAGCAGTTGACTTTTAATCAATTGGTCGCTGGTTCGAATCCAGCACGACCCACCACTTCTACAAGGTAATTTAGGTTTTCAAATCCGATTTAAAGATGGGTCGTTAGCTCAGTTGGTAGAGCAGTTGACTTTTAATCAATTGGTCGCTGGTTCGAATCCAGCACGACCCACCATCCTTTAAAAATTCCTTGTACAGTTTCGATTATGAGATGGGTCGTTAGCTCAGTTGGTAGAGCAGTTGACTTTTAATCAATTGGTCGCTGGTTCGAATCCAGCACGACCCACCATCTTCCTATATTTCTCTTCGATTGTTCCTTTTTTAAGTTTCCCAACATCAGTACAAGCAAATTCCATTTTATCATGTTAAATATGACGCTTTTATTGGCAATACCAAACTGAATTTAAGATAATGCCAGCCTTCGTGTTCAGTCAGCAGAAACCGAACCGAATGTGAGAAGAAGTATTGTAGTTAAAGTAAATCCGACTAGATCAAGAGAGCAGAATGATTCAGGCGAGTAGAGTAGATATTGATTATCCGTTTCCTAAAAAGCCAACTGTATTAACAGAGGTTCAAAAGGAGGCACATCGAGAGCAGATCAAAGCATTGTTAAAAGAAAAGAATGCTAAATTGATTGCACATTATTATACCGAGCCTGAGATTCAAGCATTAGCGGAAGAAACAGGGGGCTTCGTTTCTGACTCATTAGAAATGGCAAGATTCGGTCGTGATTGCGATGCGGATACATTGATCATCGCTGGTGTGAGATTTATGGGGGAGACCGCCAAAATCTTGAGCCCTGAAAAACGCGTATTTATGCCGACACTTGAAGCAACCTGTTCACTGGATTTAGGTTGTCCAATCGAAGAGTTCAGTGCTTTTTGTGATGCGCATCCTGATCATACAGTTGTTGTTTACGCCAATACGTCTGCCGCAGTAAAAGCCAGAGCTGATTGGGTGGTTACATCAAGTATTGCTGTTGATGTTATTGAGCATCTAGAAGCTGAAGGCGAGAAGATTCTGTGGGCTCCTGATCGACACCTAGGTAGCTATATTGCGAAAAAAACCGGCGCGGACATGTTACTGTGGAATGGTGAATGTATCGTACACGATGAGTTTTCCGCAAATGCCTTGGCGGATATGAAGAAAGTCCATCCCGATGCCGCTATTTTGGTTCACCCAGAGTCTCCAGCAAGTGTTGTGGCTATGGCCGATGCGGTTGGTTCAACGTCTCAGTTGATTAAAGCTTCTCAAGACTTACCTAATCAAAAGTTCATAGTCGCAACAGATAAAGGCATCTTTTATAAAATGCAGCAAATGGCGCCAGGAAAGGAGCTTATTGAAGCGCCTACGGCAGGTAATGGTGCAACGTGCCGAAGCTGTGCACATTGCCCTTGGATGGCAATGAATGGTTTGGAGGCGATTGAGAGTGTGCTCCTTAATTCAGTGGGGAATGAGATTTTCGTCGATGATGCTTTAAGAGAAAAGGCGTTAAAACCCCTGAACCGCATGCTTGGCTTTTCTGCTGATAACAAGTTAAAAGTAAAGGGAAACATATAAAACGAACGTTTCAGTTAAAAAATAACCTAAAGAGTTTATTTTTTTAATATTTTCTTGATTCGTTAGGCCGAATTGCCTAACATACGCCACCTGCTTAGGCCAAAGGCTTAAAAGGTGGCTGTTCAAAGCGGCTGCGCAATCAAAGATAGGTGAGGTGTCCGAGTGGCTGAAGGAGCACGCCTGGAAAGTGTGTATACGGCAACGTATCGAGGGTTCGAATCCCTCCCTCACCGCCATATCTTTGCAATCCTCTTATAGTGCATTTCTGACATTTTCTTAGCTACTTACCTTTTGTTGAATTCATATATTATTAATATGAGCTATCTACGCGTTTGTCGTAATTTAAAGCGTTAGCTTCCCTCAAACTGGATGGGGCTCACATTAGAATATGATTGGGTGGGGCTGGGATGTGGTTTTTCTCGATTATTGATTGTGATGCTGGATTAAGTAAAGCAGCACTATCTACTTCACCTTAAAAAGTTGAATAGAATAGTTGGAAGATCAAATTAAAACTTCGTAATACCCTCTCGAATAATACGTATGCTGTGTCGTCTTACGCTAAAGAGCAGCGTAAACATAATAAAATGCACTAAATAAATGTAAGAATTTTGTAATATTGAAGCATTATCGACGCCTAGAAAATTAAAAAGTAATAATGCCGCGCAAATTAAAATATTCACCCAAATTAAGAATCCAAATAGCCCGTAAATAAAGTGATCTAACGCTATTGGCTCAACTTTGTCAGGAAAATAACGAACGGTGATGAAAGGGCGTTTCATAATTAGCCGTCGAGTGATGAACGCATTAAGTGTTAGGAACAAGTACCAAATTATGGAGTGGTTACTGGATACACTATACATCGCGTAGAGGTCGTTGAATAAGCTTACAAGTAACAAAGCGAAATAGTACCTGAAACAGCGCTCTTTTTTGAATACAAGTAAGCTTAGAAAGCCCACAATGTATAGGGCCCATTGAGTGTTATTGTTCATGGCAAGTGCTGTATAAATCAGTTGTTCTAATGCTTTTGCCAGAATAAGAATGGCGACAATACCGAGAAGGTTTACGTTCTTTCTCGCGTATAGGGCAATGAGGGATAAAAATATAAGGTAAAGCTGATCAAACACCAGTTCATTACCTAGGGTATATAAGCCTAACCCAAGCAAACATCCCGTAAAAATTATGCTAAGGACTTTATATACGTTAGGGGATAAAAACATCTAGTATGGAAAAATCCTATCTATTAACCGCCTGAACTCACTTTTTGTGTCTTCTTGAGCTCTGGGCTTACAAATGAGCCACCAGTTTGAGATTAATTCATTTTCCAATTCTTGAATAGTTGCGAGATAGCAATTCTCGATAGCGACGATCTTTTCGCGGCTAACTTGGAGTTTAGAGGCAAGGTCTTGTTGAGTTAATCCAGAATTTAGCCTTAACTTTCTCAAAACCTCAGATTGCGCAATGTGAGTTTTGTTTTCGCTTTTTTTAGATGTCATAGTTCAAGAACACTTGTTTTTAATTTAGATGATAGGAAATTCGTTAATTAAATTTCCGAAACGCAAATTTCTTCTAAAAATAGATTTCATCAGGTACTTTTAAGGAACAATGAGGTTAATATAGTAACCGAGAATTCACGCTTTACAAATTAATTAGATTAATTAATTCGGTGTGTATTCTAATAATCTATCAAATTTCTTTTATTTAACGGGGGGATAGCGAATTATCTTGAAGGTGAAGTAAAGCGGAATTCAAATTTAAGTTTTAAACCTATTTATATATAAAATTACACATTAAGGTTGGTTTGTTGGTTAGTGAATCGACTTCGAGAATTGTATTAACCTAAGTTTGTTGAGTCAGAATCTTGCTTGTAATTAACCGTTTGCATGGTTTTCATTAAATGCCAATACCATGTAGTTCTGTGAGAGCCTTTACTTACTTTGTTACGTAAGCCTTGTTCTGTGATGGGTCTGCCGTTGTCGGTAAGTAGTTTGGCGAGTTTTTTATAGCTTAAGCCACGAAGCACCATTTCAGCTTTGATATGACGTTTGATTTCTTGCGCTGCAACTTTGTCTAGCGCTTTTTCTGAAGAGGATTTCTTTTTGGGATCTTCGTTCGATGGCACTGCAGTTATGAGCCTTAAATAAGAAGTGAGGGAAGGGCAACAGAACTAACTGTCGCCCTTAAACTTGACTACGCTTGAGTCAACAAAGACTTACGACGGATCAAATTATTCATTTGACGCATTGAAAGCAAGTGAGTGTAAATCGGGTTTAGCAAACCACGCTTACGGAAATCAACGAATACTTCGTCAGATAACTCTTCAAACTTTTTCTCATCAATGATGTAAACGCCATCAATATTGAATTGCTTGTCGTGAACAGTCACAGTGATTTGACGCTGAACCAATAGTTCTTTGTCCATCAACTCTTTTGCAAAACCTTTAGTAAGGTGTTCTTGTTCTAGGTAAGTGCGCATCGCTTCTTTTTGTTTACCTAAGAATTCAGTTTCGCTGCCATTTTCATCAAATAGCGCAACACCTTCTTCTTCGTTAACAAGTTCGCTGTCGAAATCGACGGCGATACCGAAGTTTGCTTTGTCTTCAGGATTCTGAAGAAGACCGAATGGGCGGTGCGTGTAGCGTGCTGGCATGTATGCCGCATCCCAATCAGAACCTTTTACGAACAGGTTTTCACCGCGCTCGATACCCATTAGCGCAACAACTTGGATGTCGTCACTTTCTGCATTTTTAATAAAGCAAATTGGGAATTCAGTTGCAGCGTGAGAAAACTCACCCAAAACAAGCGGTAAAATGCTTTGTTGTTTAAGGTCGCTTACGTCACGATTTGTTTTAATTTTAATATTCTTATGAGTATTGCTATTTAAAAGTTCTACCTTAGCCATTACTGTTCCGAAAATGAATTAATGGTTGTTTAAATTAATGCGTCATACTAACGACCTTTCGAAATTTAACAACTTTATTATGCAAATTTTTACATAAAGGTCGCGGATTGCTTGGCTTATGCGTGTGTAAAGCTACTGTCGGTATTCAGGCTTTCTGTTCGGAACACAACAGGTTGTGGCTGGAACTGGTTTCTTCCGTTTTCTTTGGCTTTGCGTAGGTGTTCATCGGCGCGCTTGATGGCCACATCAATTGGCGTATTGATGTTAATTTCACTGACACCCATGCTCACAGTGATTACGGTTTTTTTAACGCCAAGCTCGCTTTGTTTTAGCGCCAACCGATCCTTTATTTTTTGTGCCACGATCAAGGCTTGCGTTGAGTTTGTTTGAGGCAATATAAGCATAAATTCCTCTCCTCCCCAACGGGCGATAGTGTCTTGTTTTCTTATCGCGTTTTTGAAGAGGGTGCCAAGGGAAATAATGACTTTATCGCCTTGTTCATGCCCGTATTTATCATTCACTTTTCTAAAGTGATCAACATCACAAAGAATAATCGACACAGGGGAAAGGTTTCGCTCGATACGTCGGTATTCATATTCTAATTTATCGAGTGCTTCTTTTCGGTTGGGAAGTTGCGTGAGCAAATCGTATTTAGCCATTTGCTCAAACTTACGACTTATTTTATTCATAAAGTCGAAGGAGCGTTGCCTTGAGTGTTCATAATAAGAAAAGAGAATAGTCACACTCAAAAAGGAAAAAACAAGACTAATTTTATAGTCCAATGTATAGGTGGTTGCTAAGAGCGCGTTGTTAGGCGTGAAAAGCAAAAGGCATAGTGCGCTAATAAATAATGCGATATTCATTAGGCCCCGTTTTAAACCATCCAAAAATAGTGCGACAGGCGAGACTAAATAGATCCAAAGCGGGCCATTATTGTTTACGCCACCAGAATAAACCAAATACAGCATTAGCAGCAGTATTGAATAGAGAATAAGGTGAACATACACATTTTTGTTGCCGGTATAACGTTGTAGAACGTGAATAACGAAATAGCTGCATCCAAGAGAATATAAAACGGATACAAGAACAGGGTAGCTCTCTAACGATAAAACGGCTCCAAATCCGAAGCAGAGTAACATGCCAATGAGTCCAAGCAGGTTGACCATAAGCGCTTTATGGTTTCTGTCGGGTCGGTTATGCGGGTAAACACCCACATTAAGGTATTCATTTATGGTACTTTTTAAGAAAATCATAGCTTAGCCTTAGCTATCCTCCTCGGTTTGGCGGGTCGTGAGTGCGAGCTGCAAACTTACCCAGCGGGCCTGATGTAAAAGAGGTATACACAAGTGCCCAGCCAGAGAAATAATATTACCAGCAAGGTAGCCTCTTTTTCCAGCAATTAAATGTCTCATTTTTACTTTCCTTGTTATAAGCGTGTTTCATTCAAAATAGCGGTGTCTTGAGCGACCTTAAAACCCTCCCTTTCACTGGCTTTGTGAGTCCAGTTTCGGTACTATCGCGCCCGATTTTAATTTGTCAGTCAGGCACTGGATTTACGTTCCAGCCAGCTAAGAGGTGTTTATGTCTAATTATGTGGTTTGTGCGCTTTATAAGTTCGTTTTATTAGAAGATTTTAAAGAGAAGCGTCAACCTTTACTCGAAGAAATGGAAAGACTTGATATTAAAGGGACATTGCTCCTTGCTCAAGAAGGGATTAACGGCACAATTTCAGGCACGAGAGCGTCGATTGATGCCATTCTTGCCTATCTCAATAGTGATGAACGCCTAAATCCTATCTCTTTCAAAGAGTCTTACGACGAAGTTCAACCTTTCTACCGTACCAAAGTAAAATTGAAAAAAGAAATTGTCACCTTAGGTGTGGAAGGCATTGATCCAAGAAAAGTGGTTGGCACATACGTGAAACCGAAAGATTGGAATGCGCTGATTTCTGATCCGGATGTTGTGTTAATTGATACACGCAATGATTACGAAATTGAAATTGGTACTTTTCAAAATGCGGTTGACCCTAACACCAAAACGTTCCGTGAATTCCCTGAATACGTAAAAGAAAACATGGATCCGACGAAACAGAAAAAGGTAGCGATGTTTTGTACTGGTGGGATCCGCTGCGAAAAATCGACGGCCTATATGAAAGAAATGGGATTTGAAGAAGTCTATCACCTTGAAGGTGGTATTCTTCAGTATCTGGAAGATGTGCCAAAAGAAGAGTCGATGTGGGAAGGTGATTGTTTCGTTTTTGATAATCGCGTCGCGGTTAATCACGATCTTGAAAAATCCATTTACGATCAATGTTATGCATGTCGATTACCTATCACTGAAGAAGACAAGGAAAGCGCGTTATTTGAAGCGGGTGTGTCTTGTCCTCGTTGTCATGGTTCGCATACTGAAGAGCAAATTGAGCGTTTCAGAGAAAGAGAAAAGCAGGTTCGTTTAGCCGAATCTCGTAAAGAAAGCCACTTGGGTAATGAAGCCCGTGAAACGACATTTAATAAGCGTCGTCAGAAGGCCGAAATCAGAAAGGCACAAAGAGCAGCGAATAAACAATAAGAGCCCTAATAGTTGCCAGCAGCACTTAAAAAGCCAGTAGTTTATTACTGGCTTTTTTGTATCTAATGCGAATGTTTTACAACAACTCATCCATTTTTTGCGGTAGCTCAACTTATTATTCACACTTACTCATACAATATGCGCATCTGGAAATAGACAAACCTTAGGGAAAACTTTTATCATCCTTGGTTTTGTATAATGGATATAAGTAGCATGTCTGAAGCCAAAGTACTTTCATCAGAACAATTAGAAAAAATTCGAGAGGATTTTGCGTTTTTCGACCGTGATCAAAACGGAAGAATCGATGAAGATGAGTTTTTTGAGTTACTCAAAGTGTTGTCACCCAAAATGAAAGCGCACCAAGCCAAAGAGGGCTTTTCGTTGATTGATAAAAACGGTGATGGTGCGGTGGATTTCGATGAGTTTTTAGAGTGGTGGCAAAATAGTTGGTGGGAATACTAAGTTGTTACGTCGGATTAAGTACAACTAAGCTGTTTAAAGTAAACCGTGTTTTCACGGTTTTTTTCTTTTCACATGACAAGTTAAAGGGCTTTTAAAACTATGGAATTTATTTGGGTTCTCGTTGCGTTTGTTTGTGGATTTGCGTTCAAGTTCCTATCTTTACCGCCCTTAATTGGTTTTCTTTGTGCGGGATTTATTCTTAACTTCTATGGCGTCGAGCCTACGGATAACCTTACGACGTTAGCCGATCTCGGTATTACGCTAATGCTGTTTACCATAGGTCTAAAACTCAAGATAAAAGATTTATTTCGCCCAGAGGTATGGGTGGGAACAGGACTATCTTCTATCTTTTGGATAGGGCTATTCGCTAGCTTCTCCATGCTCTATATGATGATGGGGTTGGCCTATTTTTCTGTTTTAGAATGGAAAACGGCCACTTTACTCGGTTTTGCGCTGAGCTTTAGCAGTACCGTTTGTATTGTGAAAGTGCTTGAAGACAGTGGGGAAATGAAAACTCGTCACGGTAAACTGGCCATTGCAATTCTTGTTATGCAAGACATTATCGCTGTTATTTTCCTCGCATCCGCAACGGGCAAGTTACCGTCACTATTCGCACTCGGTTTGCCACTGCTTCTGCTCATCCGTCCTGTTCTAGATAAGATCCTTAACTTGGCTGGCCACGGTGAATTACTGCCGTTAACCGGTTTTTTTATGGCGTTAGGTGGGTACGAACTTTTTACGTTAGTGGACATGAAAGGGGATTTAGGCGCGCTAATTTTAGGGATTGTGTTAAGTTCTCACCCTAAAAGCACCGAGCTCTCTAAATCGTTGCTTGGCTTTAAAGATCTCTTCTTAATCGGCTTCTTCCTGTCTATAGGCTTTATCGCTATTCCCACTTGGTCGATGTTAGCCATGGCGTTATTCATTTGTGCGTTACTGCCCGTTAAATATGCCTTATTCTATTCGTTATTTAGTGTGTTAAAACTGCGTGCAAGAACAAGCTACCTTTCAGGGCTTTTGTTAAGTAATTTCAGCGAATTTGGCCTGATTGTGGTTGCACTGAGTGTGGGGCAGGGCTGGATTGAAAAAGATTGGATGGTGATTTTGGCCATCGCCGTGTCGTTTTCGTTCGTTTTTACCAGTATCGCGTATCGATTTGTTCACCGTTATTACCCGCAATTAAAACCATTATTAATCCGTTTCGAAAGAAAAGAGCGGTTGCCGGAAGATGCTTTTGTTGATCCAGGAAAGGCATCTGTTTTAGTCGTGGGCATGGGGCGAGTCGGTAAAAGCAGTTTTGAAGCACTTGCCAGCGAGCTAGGTTCAAATGTGATTGGTATGGATGCCGACAGCGAAAGAGTGGGCAGATTAAAATCCGCGGGTAAAAAGGTTATTTGCGGTGATGCAGAAGATGCCGATTTATGGGAACGAACAGACATAAGCTGCATTAAACTTATTTTGCTTGCGCTTCCGTCTATTGAAGACATTGACAACATTTGTGGTCAGCTCCGCAGTGCAGGGTATTCAGGCAAAATTGCTGCCATGGCTAGATTCGAAGATGAGCGCAATCACTTGATTGAATCGGGTATTGATAAAGTCTTTAACTTTTATACTGAGGTGGGCGCAGGTTTCGCAGAAGAAAGCCTTTCAGTATTAAAGGATATGGATAAAACCGCGACAGCTTAATTGGCAGAAAAGAAAAACCGCTCTAATGTAGAGCGGTTTTTTTATGGGTAAATCACTTGAAAAGCTATCTTGTTTGTTGCTGCTGTGGCAACAACGCTTATAAAGCCAGTGCTTCGCGAGCATCCATATATTCAAGATTTAACTCATTGCCTAGCGCATCAACAACCGCTTTGTAGGTTACTTTGCCTTTGTGAACATTTAACCCATTTAACAGGTGCGGGTTTTCAAGCATCGCTTTTGCAGGACCTTTATTCGCCAAAGCAATACCAAAAGGCAACGTCGCATTGTTTAATGCCATTGTTGAAGTACGTGCAACACCGCCTGGCATATTAGCTACGCAGTAGTGTACAACGCCATCCACAATATAAACGGGCTCTTGGTGCGTTGTCGCTTTTGATGTTTCAAAACAACCACCTTGGTCGATAGCCACATCAACCAATACAGAACCTTCTTTCATGTTCTTAATGTGTTCTTTTGTTAATAATTTAGGCGCTGCAGCACCAGGAATTAACACCGCACCCACTACCAAGTCTGCTTTTGAAGAATAGTGCTCAATGGCATCAACAGTAGAATAAACGGTTTTCACTTGACCAGAGAAAATATCGTCTAGCTCTCTTAACCTTGGTAAAGAGCGATCTAAAATAGTCACGTCCGCGCCTAGGCCTAAAGCCATTTTTGCCGCGTTTGTACCAACCACACCGCCACCGATAATGAGGACTTTACCTGGCGCAACACCCGGCACGCCACCTAGTAATGTACCACTTCCACCATTCGCTTTTTCTAAGAAATGTGCACCCGCTTGCACCGACATTCTACCTGCTACCTCACTCATGGGGGCAAGTAAAGGCAAACCATTATGGTTATCAGTGACAGTTTCGTATGCGATACAGGTAGCCCCACTTTGAACCAACAATTCAGTTTGAACCGGGTCCGGTGCTAGGTGCAGGTATGTGTACAGCGTTTGTCCTTCAGAAAGCATTTTGCATTCATTAGGTTGAGGCTCTTTTACTTTCACAATCATTTCAGCTTTTGCAAAGATCTCTTCGGCTGTTTGCACGATCTCAGCGCCTGCATTGATATATTGCTCATTATCAAAACCAATTGAAGCGCCCGCATTTGTCTCTACGATCACTTGATGGCCATTGCTAACGAATTCCTTCACCGCTGAAGGCGTTAAGCCAACACGGTATTCGTGATTTTTGATTTCTTTAGGTACACCAACTAGCATTCTCGTTTACCTTTGTTAATTAGTTGTTTCATTCAGGCGGCGATTGTAATGGAGTTTAATTAGCATTTTCGGCTTTAATTTGGTACAAAACAGCATAAAATCTCGTAACTAAAGCGTAGTGCAAAATTAAATATGTTGGTAAAAACGCCAAAAAGCCTTGATCGTCTTGATAGAAGCATCCTGCATGAGTTGCAGAAAGATGGAAGAATTTCAAATGTTGAACTTGCTCGAAAAATAGGCTTAAGCCCCACGCCATGCCTAGAAAGGGTGAGGCGTCTAGAAAAGCAAGGCTTCATAAATGGATACCATGCAACAGTTAATCCAGACAAAGTCGGTGCGGCAATGTTGGTTTTTGTGGAAATCACTTTGGCGAAGACTTCGGTTGATATCTTCGAAGAATTTTCTACTGCGGTAAAAGAACTTGACGATATTCAAGAATGCCACCTTGTATCAGGTAACTTTGATTACTTATTAAAAGCACGTGTGGCTGATATGTCTTCTTACCGAAAGCTGTTGGGTGATGTATTATTACAGCTGCCGGGGGTGAGCGAGTCGCGGACATATGTTGTGATGGAAGAGGTTAAACAAACCACTCATATTAAAATAAATGTGAAATAGCGCTCGATTCGTATATAAACTCATCGGCTGTTGTGCGTAAATGCATGTGTTAGCTAGGCTTTTAAAACAGCTCTTGGTATCTTATAGCATTAAAAATAATGTTGGCTTTTAATGGAATTAATGAAACGAACTATGCCACGTTTAACGGGCGTGCAAAGGGTGCTAGAAGTAGGGATGATAGTCACTACTGCCTTTGCTTTATTTCTTTTTATTGCGCTAGCAACGTTTGATTCAGCCGATCCGGGTTGGAGCCAAACCGGGTTTAGTGATCAAATCAACAATGCAGCAGGACCCGCAGGCGCTTGGCTTGCCGATGTCACTTTATGGGTGTTTGGTTTTATTGCTTATAGCTTTCCATTTGGTATCGCGTTGTTAGGTTGGTTCGTTTTTCAAAGAACAAAGGACTTACTGGAGCTGGATTATGGCACCATCGCACTTCGGTTAATCGGCACGCTCTTGTGTGTGCTTGGTGCAGCGGGTCTAGCAAGTATCAATTTCGACGATTTAGCTACCGTCTCTTCTGGCGGAATGGTGGGAGAAGCCATCAGTCACGCCCTCATTCCTTTTTTTAGCATCGTCGGTACCAACCTATTATTATTGTGCTTTTTTGCAACGGGTTTTACCTTGGTAACAGGGGTGTCTTGGTTAACCATCATCGACAGCATTGGCAGCCTTTCCATTTTTACAGCGAAAAAAATCTATCAACTTCCGCAATCTGTGCAGTCTATTAAAACGTTGCCGAATCCACTGGCGCGAGACAAACAAGAGTCATCGTCTAAACCTTCATCCATTGAAATAACGGCGATGCGTGTAGAGCCAGAAGTGTCGATAAAAGAAGAGCCTGAGCAAGAGCAGGTGGTTGAAGAGTACGATGAATTTGATGAGACGCCGTTAGAGAAAGAGCCGCCTGTTACTGTGCAAGTTGTGGCGCAGCAAACAGAAGATTATCACGAAGAAGAAGATGTGCCGCCGTGGCAAGAACACGCGCAAGTTGTTACCAAAGCTCAAGCGGAAACCGTTTCAAATGAGCAAGAGAGTGATGAGCCTGAAGACCCAGTAGGTGATGCGCCGTCTTTCGATTTGCTCGATAAACCCAATCGTACCAAAGAGCCCATTTCTCAAGAGGAATTGGATGCTATCGCTCGGTTATTAGAAGCAAAGCTGGCGGATTTCAGTGTGCAGGCTCAGGTGGTCGGTGTGTATCCTGGACCCGTTGTGACTCGGTTTGAGCTGGATTTAGCGCCGGGTGTAAAAGTCAGTAAGATTTCTGGGCTATCAAAAGATATTGCGCGCGCTATGTCTGCATTGTCAGTGCGCGTTGTCGAAGTCATTCCGGGTAAGTCATACATTGGATTAGAGCTGCCTAACAAACACCGAGAAACGGTTTTCTTAAGTGAAGTTATTAGCAGTGATGCGTTTGATAAGGCAAAATCGCCGCTAACCATGGTGCTAGGGAAAAACATCTCTGGCGATTCCGTTGTTGTAGATTTGGCGAAAATGCCGCATTTACTGGTGGCAGGAACAACAGGTTCAGGTAAATCCGTGGGCGTTAACGTTATGATTTTAAGCCTGCTGTACAAATCCACGCCTGACGATGTGCGCTTTATCATGATTGACCCCAAAATGCTGGAACTGTCGGTTTATGAAGGCATTCCACATTTGCTTGCTGAAGTGGTCACCGACATGAAAGAAGCAGCCAATGCGCTGCGTTGGTGCGTTGGTGAGATGGAGCGTCGTTATCGTTTAATGTCTGCGTTGGGTGTGAGAAATCTTAAAGGCTATAACGCGAAAGTACTGGAAGCGATTGAAAATGGCACGCCGATTAAAGACCCATTGTGGAAACCAAATGAAAGCATGGAAACGGAAGCGCCAGACTTAGAAAAGCTGCCAGCAATCGTGGTTGTGGTGGATGAATTTGCCGACATGATGATGATTGTGGGTAAGAAAGTGGAAGAACTGATTGCACGCATTGCTCAAAAGGCGAGGGCAGCGGGCATCCACTTGGTTCTGGCGACACAGCGTCCTTCTGTTGATGTGATTACAGGCTTGATTAAAGCCAATATTCCAACACGAATTGCCTTCCAGGTTTCCTCAAAAATAGATTCCAGAACCATTTTGGATCAGCAAGGAGCAGAAACCTTGTTAGGCATGGGGGATATGTTATATCTACCACCAGGAACAGGCGTACCTACACGTGTGCATGGTGCCTTTGTTGATGATCATGAAGTACACGCCGTTGTTGCAGATTGGAAAGCGCGTGGTAAGCCTCAATATATCGAAGAAATTTTATCGGGTGATGCAACAGAGGAAATTCTGCTGCCCGGAGAGCAGCCGGAAGGGGCTGACCAGGAGCTAGACCCATTTTACGACGAAGCCGTGGCTTTTGTAACAGAGTCCAGAAGGGCTTCGGTATCTGGCGTTCAACGCAAATTTAGAATAGGTTACAACCGCGCCGCGAGGTTGGTTGAACAAATGGAACAAAGTGGCGTGGTAAGTGCGCCGGGGCATAATGGCAATAGAGAAGTTCTCGCACCGCCACCACCAAAAGGGTAAGTCATGAAAGTAGTACCAATGTCGAAACACTTCACTCAGGTGGCTGGCATTATTGTTTGTAGTTTATTGGCGTCGTTTTCTGCAATTGCGCAGGATGATAAACACAAGCCTGAACTAAGAGCGATGTTATCTCAGCTGAAGAGCTTTTCAGCGGATTTTGTTCAAGAAGTAAAAGACATTAATGGTGAGTTATTACAACGCGCTGAAGGAAAAATCACATTACAGCAGCCACAGCGTTTGCACTGGGAGGTATTGCCGCCTAATGAAGGCCTGTTAATTGCGGACGGCGAAACGTTGTGGCATGTTGATCCGTTTGTTGAACAGGTTATTGCGGTTGACCAAAAAAGCGCTGTGCAAGATCATCCCATTATGTTGCTGGCTGAGCCTGATTCTCAGCGCTGGGATGACTATTCAGTCTCATTTGAAGACGACAGTTATGTGATTTACCCCTTGTCAAAACAACAATCGGTAAAGCAGTTTAATCTGCATTTCGATAAGTACAAAATGCTATCTCATATCAAGATTATCGATCAGCAAGAGCAAACCAATTGGCTGTATTTTTCCAATGCGCAATCCAATATTGCCATTCCTTCCGACACTTTCACGTTCGCGTTACCAGAGGGGTTTGATCTCGATGACCAACGCTGAGTACCTATCTAAAACCTATGTCTCTTTCGTTTAATTTCGGTGAGGTTTCACAACCGTTAGCCGCACTTCTTCGTCCTCATTCCATTAAAGATTACGTGGGCCAACAGCATATTGTTGGTCCTGGTACGCCCTTGTTTAAAGCCATTGAGTCCGGGCAGGCCCACTCAATGATTTTGTGGGGACCGCCGGGAACGGGTAAAACCACTCTTGCGGAGATTGTTGCTAAAGCTATTGACGCAAATGTGGAAAAGGTATCGGCGGTTACTGGCGGTGTTAAAGAAATTCGAGCTGCGATTGATAACGCTAAAACACAAGCGCGGGATTTTGGTCGCAAAACCATCTTATTCGTGGACGAGGTTCATCGTTTTAATAAAGCACAGCAAGATGCGTTTTTGCCCTTTATTGAAGATGGCACTGTGATTTTTATTGGAGCAACAACGGAGAATCCCTCCTTTGAGCTCAACAATGCTTTGTTGTCTAGAACCCGTGTTTACGTGCTTAAATCGCTGCAAGAAAGTGATTTGGCGCACTTGCTTGAACGGGCGATGTCGACTGCGCCTGAATTAGCTAACTTAACGCTTGATGCCGATGCACAAGTGGCGTTAATTGGTATCTGTGACGGCGATGCGCGAAAAATGCTGAATACCTTAGAAATTGCCGTGCAGTTTTGTGAAGGAAAACACATTACGAAAGACGATATCGCACAAGCCTCCGGCGATAAATTAGCGCGCTTTGATAAGGGAGGAGACCATTATTACGACTTGCTTTCAGCCTTTCATAAGTCGGTTAGAGGATCTTCACCGGATGCGGCGTTGTATTGGTTTTGTCGTTTGCTGATAGCGGGCACCGATGTGACGGCCATTGCAAGAAGGTTGCTGGCGATTGCTTCTGAAGACGTTGGCAATGCCGATCCTAGGGCATTGCAAATTACACTGAACGCATGGGATATTTATCACCGAGTCGGTGCAGCTGAGGGAGAAAGGGCCATTGCACAAGCGGTTATTTACTGTGCCAGTGCGCCAAAGAGTAATGCAGTGTATCGCGCATTTAAGTCGGCCATGTCTTTGGCGAAAGAAACGGTTAATCAGCCCATTCCTATGCATATTCGAAACGCGCCAACTGAGCTCATGAAGGAAATGGGGGCGGGAGAAGGGTATCGTTATGCCCATGATGAAGAATATGCGTTTGCGGCCGGCGAAAACTACTTTCCAGAAGACTTAAAAGACACGGCATTTTATTTGCCTGAAGAGCGAGGCATGGAAAAGCAAATTAAAGCTCGCCTTGAGTTTCTTCAAAATTTAAATCAACAGAGCGAACGCAAACGTTATGACTAGTTTAGCCACATACGGGGTTATCGCGCTTGGTGGAGCAATAGGAGCGTGTTTACGCTTTTTTATTTCAGAAATGACGTTGCATTGGCTTGGCAAGGGATTTCCTTTTGGTACACTTCTGGTCAATCTTGTTGGCTCATTTCTACTGGGTGTACTTTACGCCACTATTGAGCAAGGTGTCCTTGATGTCTCTCCTTGGAAAACGATTCTAGGAGTAGGCTTACTGGGTGCTTTCACAACGTTTTCTACTTTTTCAGTGGATTCTGTTTTGCTTTTACAAAGCGGTATGTATTGGAAAGGAATACTGAATATTTTCATGAATGTTGCGTGCTGTCTGCTTATGGCATGGCTGGGTATGCAACTCATAAAGGGTAATTGATAATAAATGCTGGACTCAAAATTTTTAAGACAAGATATCGAACATGCTGCAACGGAGCTTAAAAAGCGCGGTTTTGATTTGGATGTAGAACAACTCACAGCGTGGGAAGAGAAGCGTAAGCAGCTTCAAACACATACGCAAGAACTACAAAATCAAAGAAATGTGCGTTCCAAGTCGATTGGTAAAGCAAAAGCAGCGGGTGAAGACATCCAGCCGCTTTTAGCGGAAGTGAGTCAGTTAGGAGAAGCGTTAGACGCTGCAAAAGCTGAGCTAGCAACGTTATTAACGAATATCGAAAATGCCGCGATGGGCATCCCTAACTTGCCGCATGAATCTGTTCCCGCAGGTAAAGATGAATCAGAAAATGTGGAAGTGCTAAAGTGGGGCACACCGCGTACATTTGATTTTGAGGTTAAAGATCACGCGGACTTAGGTGCGGCCATAGATAAAGGCATGGACTTTGAGTTATCTGCAAAAATTAGTGGTTCTCGCTTTGTGGTAATGCGCGGCCAAGTCGCGAAGTTAAACCGAGCGTTAACACAGTTTATGCTAGACACGCATACTACTGAACACGGCTATGAAGAAGCTTACGTACCGTATCTTGTTAATGCAGATAGTTCAAAGTCCATGCCTTTATCTATGGCCGC
>CAXRCC010000071.1:0-10090 GCA_964228975.1 Paraneptunicella sp.
TGGACCTTATCCAAGAAGGTAACATCGGCTTGATGAAAGCGGTAGATAAGTTCGAATACCGTCGTGGTTATAAATTCTCAACTTATGCAACTTGGTGGATCCGTCAGGCTATCACGCGTTCAATCGCTGACCAAGCTCGTACGATTCGTATCCCAGTGCACATGATTGAAACCATCAACAAGCTAAATCGTATTTCTCGCCAAATGCTGCAAGAAATTGGTCGCGAACCAACGCCTGAAGAACTTTCTGAGCGCATGATGATGCCAGAAGATAAGATCCGCAAGGTACTTAAGATCGCGAAAGAGCCCATTTCAATGGAAACACCTATTGGTGATGATGAAGATTCGCATCTTGGTGATTTCATTGAGGACAGCACAATTGTGCAGCCTCTTGACTCAGCAACAGGTAACAACTTGAAACTAGCAACACAAGATGTGCTTGCAGGTTTAACGGCTCGAGAAGCAAAAGTCCTTCGCATGCGTTTCGGTATTGATATGAATACCGACCACACTCTTGAAGAAGTGGGCAAGCAGTTCGACGTAACACGTGAGCGTATTCGTCAGATCGAAGCGAAAGCATTACGCAAGCTAAGACACCCAAGCCGCTCCGAGCAGCTTAGAAGTTTCTTAGACGAGTAAGCACGTATAAACAGCTAATAGAAAAAGCGACTTAGGTCGCTTTTTTTGTGCCTGCTATTTGCCGTATACAAACCGACACAAAACACTCCTTTTTTAATATTTTCTCCTTTATTAACAATTTACCTAAATTTATCCTACACTTACCCCTAAGCCTAAATGGCTAATTAAAAATTAAACACGGAACATTTTCTGCAAGCATGTTATTTGTTGCATAGCGAATTCAATGAAGCCTATAAAGATAAGAAACATACTGCTTATTCCATTCAGTCTGCTCATCATTACCTTCTCAGCACTTGTCGGTTTTCAGACTCTCCTGAGCAGCCAAAATTACATTCAAAACTTGCTTAAAGAAATTATGGTGGATACTTATCAGCTCATCGCATCTGAGATCCGCCACCGACTCACGCTCCACGAGCAACTAAACCAAACCAATCGCATTTATTTACAGCAGCGCGGCGACGCTAAAAACTTCTCCGAAATAAACGATTTAATGTTAAACCAACTCAATACATTCAAAAACATTGATGCGGTTTACTTTAGCTCGCGAGACAATTGGTTTTCAGGTTATGCCCGCTTTCAAGACAACGTCGTACACATGTACGCCAATGAATCCACTCACTTCAATATTCATTACGAACAAATTGACGAAATCACACAAACGCGTACCACATTGCAAATTGCACCCGACTATTACGCAACCCAAAGCCGATGGTACCAAGATGCCGCATTAGAGCCGGGTTATGGCTGGGGTTCAAGCTTTTCATACTACGTTTTGCCCACGCTCGCTTTACCCAATAGCGTGCAAATCACCGATGAAAAAGGGAAGACTCAGGGGGTTGTTGGGAACGACCTATTCTTAGATAACGTCGGAAACATGCTGGACGGCTTCTTCGATTTTCACAAGGGCAACGCCTTTATCATCGACGAATCCGGTAACCTGATTGGCAGCTCAACACACTTTCGCCCGTACAGCGAAGTGAACGGCGACATAATTCAAACAAACGTTCACGACAGCGATGATGAGCTAATAAAACAAGGCATGGAAATACTGCGCGCTTTCCAAAAAGAAGGAAAACCCCTCCCCCAACTCAGCCCTATTACGTTAAAAGGCCAGCCATACCAGCTGGGCATTTTTCAATTCGATCATGGAAAAGACATTCACTGGACGTTATTCATCTATCTCGCAGAACAAGGCATTTTGGAACAAGCCAACGAGAGCTTATATCAATCACTCAGTTCCATTGTTGCCGGTATGCTGCTTACCATGTTTTTATCGGCATTCTTGGCCCACAAAATCGCGACACCGATTCACAATTTGAATCGTCGCGTGTTGGATTGGAAGAATAACCCCACCGAAAAAGCCGATGACGATGGCACCAGTGTGCCCATCATGGAAGTCCAGCAGCTTGCAGAATCAACGCAAAAGATGCAAAACAATACCGCTCAAGTCATGCAAGAGTTGCGCAAAATCATCTCTGAAAATCAGCACTTCATTACTGAGATAGAAAAGCTAGCAATGGTTGCAGAGAACACAGATGACATGGTTTTAATTTGCAATGATAGAAAAGAAATAGAATGGGCTAACGAAAGCTTCTATAAGAATTACCTTCGCACAAAAGATGAAGTTCATAAACGCGATGCACTGGATTTGCTGCTCCCTGAAGAGGCCAAACACAGCGAAGCACAAGCGATTAATTTACAGCTAAAAACCCTCGGCTACGCCAATATTCAGCAAATCCATCACGACGGTTCTGGCTTGCCGCACTGGGTAAAAATCAATATTCGCCAAGTCAATAACGAGCACGGCGAAGTCCAGCACTACATCTTTATCATGCAAGATATCACGGCACAAAAAACCTATGAGCAAGAGCTCACAAAATGGAAAACCGTGTTTTATGCTGCCGATTGGGGCATCGCTATCTCGCAAGAAGACAGCATGACACTCTCTTTGGCGAATCCAACATTTGCCAAATTACATGGCTATGAGTTGTCGGAATTAGTCAACGTGAGCTTAACCAAGTTCTACCCTGACACGGTGTTGCCAACCATAAAAGACTACATGAATATCGCCAAGGATACGGGTTCTGTGACCTTTGAAACGGAGCACATTTGTAAGAATGGGAAACGCTTCCCTGTGCTGCAAAACATCTCGGCTTTCCATGATCAGCAAGGTGAACTTGCTGGCTACATTACGTCTATTCAAGATATTTCTGAAATTCAATCACTACAACATCAGTTATTACAGTCTCAAAAAATGGAGGCCATGGGCACACTTGCGGGGGGCATGGCACACGACTTTAATAACATCTTAGCCTCTATATTAGGAAACGCTGAACTGTGCTCTTTATACATCGAGAATATCAATGAAGTGTTTAAGCACAACAACCTTGGCGATCTATCTGAGCGGCTCGACGCCATCGTTAAATCGTGTAGCCGAGCGTCTGACTTAACCAATAAAATTCTGTCGTATAGCCGAATGGACTCTCCAGAGTTTGAATCCCTACACCTGAATGAAACCGTGAAAGAATCCGTTTCTATGATCCACCCTATGCTGCCCGCCACAATCAAAATCTCGCTTGATATCGGAGCACACATAGATTCAGTCAATGGCAATGAATCTCAACTACAACAAGTGTTTATGAACCTCTTGACCAATGCCGTGCACGCGATTCAATTAGCCGATCGCAGAATAGGTTCAATTGCCGTTAGCATGCAAAATGAGATGGATGAAGAGGGAGAGTCTTGGTTGCGTCTTGTTATTTCAGATAACGGCTGTGGTATTCCCCAGTCTGCATTAGCGCATATTTTTGATCCATTCTTCACCACAAAAGAAAAAGGTAAAGGCACCGGGCTTGGGTTATCGGTAGTCAGTGGAATATTACGCAGTCACGGTGTCACGATTGATGTGGAAACAAAAGAAAATGAAGGTACTGATTTTGTACTGCTCTTCCCAACAACCGATGCTCAGGTGCATCAGCCAGAAGACAACAGTGATGCAAATGAAGAAGAAAAGGCGCAGCCGCAAGCACATATTGTTATCGTGGATGACGAGAAGCACATCACCGACGTGTGGGGACGCATTCTTTTAGAAAAGGGATATCAAGTGACCACTTTTAATCAACCACAGTTTGCACTTGAGTTCATTACAAAACCAAATAATCAAGTCAACCTCGTGATTTCGGATTACGACATGGCAGAATTAACTGGCGCAGATTTATGCCTGACACTGCATAAAACCATGCCTGATTTGCCTTTAATCATGCTTACGGGCTATTCAGAAAAGATGGACGACAACCTTGCAAAGGAATTGGGTATTTACCGGCTGTTGCTTAAACCGATTTCTTCCAGCGCATTACTCAATTCGATACAACAAGCACTGAGTTGATTCGCCATTTGCAGTTTACAAGATTTTTCAGTTTAATAACCCCCGCGTATATTTTGGGGTAGTTCATGGTACAAGCAAAAGTCGTTTTTTCAGCATTGTCGGTCGGTTTCTTAGTTGCTTGTACGGATGCGCCCCCCGCTAACCCAATGTGCAGAGTAGTCAAAACCGAAACACCCGCCCCAGCTGCGAATGCAGGCTGCATCGTTCGCGTTGGCAATACCATTCTTGCATTAACCCATTTATATTCTCAAAAATACGATGTTCCCGGTGGAACGAGTGCTGGCGCTGACGAATCAGCTCAATGTACAGCTCATCGAGAAACATGGGAAGAAACAGGGTTCAATGTAGAAGTGGGCGCTTTATTAGGTGTTTCTGAACACGGGCTTCAG
The DNA here is from genome assembly GCA_964228975.1 of Paraneptunicella sp. Lineage (GTDB taxonomy): Bacteria > Pseudomonadota > Gammaproteobacteria > Enterobacterales > Alteromonadaceae > Paraneptunicella. The sequence goes on from CAXRCC010000071.1 coordinate 4,413, forward strand.
TTTTACGCTTGCGAACTGGATGATGATTTTGATGGACTCATCACCGACTTTCCGGTGCCAAGCTGGTCAAAAACAGAGGTGAATGGTATTCAGTTGGTCGACCCGTTTGTGACCTTACCTAACGAGTGGCGCTACCCTGAGCAGCTCATTCTTTACAGAGACATGTTTAACGTTTTGAACAATAAAAAGGCAGAGCCAATCGACCCAGCCTCTTAACTACCTGATCATTTGAGGTTTCTTGCCCCAGGCTATTTATCTACTCATTTAGTGAATGAGAAAGCATCTCCGCCTCTTTTCACTCACGACGATAACCCTCTCAGAGATAAAGCACTAAGGTTACACCGCTATGAGCGATAAGCTGCAACTAACTGATCCAACTGTTCAGAAAGCTCTTGTAAGCTCACACTCGCTTTAGCGACGTCATCTGAAGCACGCAAGTTATCAAGCGTTTCTTCACGAATCTGTTCTAGGTTGTCACTAATATCTTTTGCCACAACGGCTTGTTCTTCCGTTGCAGCAGCCACTTGGCTATTAATATCACGCAAATGACCAATGCCATCGGTAATACTCACTAAGGCAGATTCTGCCTCTAGAACCGCATCAACCCCTTTTGCAGCATGAGATTTACTTTCCACCATCAAGGTTACCGCGGTTTGTGTTTCTTTTTGAAGCTCGGTAATAGTGGTTTGAATCTCATCTGTCGATTCTGCCGTTCTTTGCGCTAGCGACCTAACTTCGTCGGCTACAACGGCAAAGCCTCGGCCCATATCACCCGCCCTGGCGGCCTCAATAGCGGCATTTAACGCAAGCAAATTCGTTTGGTCGGACACACCGCGAATCACTTCAAGCACACCACCAATGGCCTGTGTGTGTTTAGCCAATTTATCAACAACGTGGCCCACTTCTTCAACATGCTTAGACAATTGCTCAATTGACTCTTTCGCCTTCACCGACACGGCTTTACCTTGATTAGACGACATCTCCAGCTCGTTAGCCGTTTCCGCAGCCTGATTTGCATTGCCCGCCACTTCATTCACCGTGCTGCCCATCTGGCTAATAGCAGTAACCACCTGTTCAGTGTGTTGAGATTGCTGCTTACCATGTTGCAAAAAGGTTTGTGCTGAATTTGCCACTTCTCCAGCGTCATGCCTTAATACCGCACTGGTGCTCGAAACGCGTTCAACTGTTGCTTGAATCTTACTCACAAACGCATTAAACCCTTCTTGCAATGATTGCAGCTCAACGGAGTTTTGCTTTTCCAAGCGCACATCAAGATTGGCTTCTGCCTTACCTAGGTCGGCAAATACATTGGCTAAATGCGTGATAGGGTCGGCAAGTCTTCCTGCTAACCAAAGTGCCGCAATCGTGAAAACGATTGCCAATAAAATGGTCCAGAAGATCATGGTTAAACTGTTAGCATTAAGTTCTGCAAAGATCTCACTGGCTGGCACTTTTGCCACAACATACCAGTCTGCTGACTCAATATAACTACTGGCGAGGTAAAGCACTTCCCCATCCATTTCCACTTCTTGCAATGAAAAACTCGTTTTGCCTAATAATTGGCTACCTACATCCGCCCCGTAAAGCTGAGACAAGGTTTTTCCAATGCGTCCGCTTTCTTTATGAAGTTGCACTTTTCCCGTTGCGTCAGTGATAAATACGAAGCCAGTATCGGCAATTTTAAAGCCGTTTAGCATGGACACCATTTGATCCATGCTGCGTCCTACTCCCGCCAGCACTCTTCCATCGAGTTGCTGATAGTTAATAAACAACTTAGAAACGCCATCTTCTGTATATAAGCTTTTATTGACTGCCATTCCACTGTCTCGAAAGGCAAAAAACCACCCGTCGAATTGATCATTTTGGAGCACACGCAAAAAGCCATCTTGATTCCAATATTTGGCGGTTTGTCGATCTGCGACAGAAGAATTCGTTAAACCATACTGCTTTTGAATTTGTTGAAGTGTTTGAACCAGCTCCGCTTCACCTTCTTGAGGTGAGCCTGCTTCTATCCATTTACTGATGAGCCGATTCGAGGAAAGTTGCTCGGTCGCATTTTGAAGCACGGAAATTTCTTTATCAACTTGATTGCGGATCTGCCAAAGAATATTAGGCAATTCAACTTGAACCAACCGATTAGACACCATGCTCTTCGAAGAAAACTGACTGATCATTCCAATCATAATGTTCGAAGATAAAACACCTATTAAGATAGCGAGTGCTAACTTACGGCGAATAGATAGCAACGAGAAACTCATAAAAGACACCAAACCTATTGAGTAATTATTGAGCAGTTCCATGCATTAGCTTAAAGCCACTACGCCATCCTTTCAGATATAGCGGCTTTATAGACAAAAACTTTAAAAGCTGTCTAAGCGGTCAACAGTTTAGACAGCTAAAAACCAAAAGCAATTTTTTCGTATTTTTTTTAATAAAATCAGGTAATTATATTACCCAGCAGAGATAATAATTAGCCCACTTTGAATATTTAATAAACATATTCACCATCATAAGAAAAAGATGTGACGAATATTAGTGTGGTACTCTCTCAGGCGATTCGCTAAACTATTTCACTCATCTGACCACTTACACTTTAGTTAGGAGCACTTTATGCCGGATTACCGCGCACCACTCACCGACCAGCAATTCCTCCTCCACGACTGGTTGGGTATCTCCGATCACTATCAAAGCATCGGTAAAGGTGACTTTGATCAAGAGCTGATTAATGAAGTACTTCAGCAAGGCGCAAAGTTCGCCGAAGAAATGGTTGCCCCATTAAATCGAGAGGGTGACGAACAAGGCTGTACGCTCGAAGACGGCAAAGTGACAACACCAGAGGGCTTCGCTGCAGCGTACAGAGAATATGTAGATAATGGCTGGAACTCGATGTTGGGTAGCGAAGAATACGGTGGTCAAGCGCTCCCTTATTCAATGGCAGTGCCTTTTCATGAAATGATCATGTCTGCAAACTTAAGCTGGCGTTTATTGGGCATGCTAACCGAAAGTGCCATATTAGCCGTTGAGAAGCACGCCAGCGATGAATTAAAAGAAACCTACCTGCCTAACCTAATTAGTGGCGAATGGACTGGCACAATGTGTCTGACAGAGCCTCAAGCAGGAACAGATTTAGCCTTATTGAGTACCAAGGCAGAAAACGCTGAAGACGGCGCCCATCTCATTACTGGTAGCAAAATTTTCATATCTGGCGGAGATCAGGATTGGACGGATAACATTATCCACCTTGTGCTGGCTCGCCTTCCCGATGCGCCTCCGGGTGTTAAAGGTATCAGCCTATTCGTTGTGCCTAAATTCTTACCAAATGAGTCGGGTGAATTCAACGTACCTAACGCAGTAAGCGTGGGTAGCTTAGAGCACAAAATGGGCTTAAAAGGTTGCCCAACCTGCGTTATGAACTTCGATAACGCAAAAGGCTGGCTTGTTGGCGCGCCGCACACGGGTTTAGCCTGCATGTTCACCATGATGAACGACGCGCGTTTCCAAGTTGGTTTACAAGGCTTAGGGATTGCAGAAGCTTCTTATCAAGGCGCAGTGAACTATGCTGTTGAACGTTTGCAGTCTCGTGCACCACAAGGTGTTCAGCAACCGGATCAAAAAGCGGATGCCATCATCCACCAGCCAGATGTACGCCGCATGCTATTAACACAAAAAGCCTTAACAGAAGGCTGTCGTGCGCTTGGTTTACTTTACGCGAAGCAAATGGACGTCGAACGCTTTGGCGACGAAGACAGTAAACATAAAGCAGGTGAAATCACGGCGTTCTTAACACCTATCGTAAAAGGCTTCTTCACCGATGTGAGCCAAGAAGTGTCAAACCTTGGTGTGCAAGTTTACGGTGGTCACGGCTACATTCGTGAATGGGGTATGGAGCAGCTTATCCGTGATAGCCGCATTACCCAGCTCTATGAAGGCACTAACGGCATTCAAGCGCTTGATTTGATTTCTCGTAAATTGTCTCGTGATGGTGGTAAAAAGCAGGCTGTTACACTAGCCCTATTCCAAGAGATGGCAAACGCCATTAGTGATGAGCCAAACAAAGCAAAAGCCCTTGCGTTGCTGGATGAGTGGGACTCGGTATCACAAACACTGCTGCAGCAATCTCCTGAATTCTTGGCTTCAGGTGCTTACGACTACATGTTGTACAGTGCTTATACCCTTATTGGTGTTATCTGGTTGAGCATGGCAGATACCGTAACTGGCCACGATAACGAAACGTTTAAAGCGAGCAAAGTAAACACGGCTAACTTCTACGTTAATCGTATTTTGCCAAGAAAAGAGGCGCACAAAGCCGCTATTCAATTAGGTAGCGACGACCTACTTTCTCTTACTCAAGATGAGTTCACCCTATAGTGACAACATCTCGCCCTAGTGCTTTTTCGTGCTAGGGCACCTTCGCTTTCTCATCTCGAACTTGCAAACCCTGCCCAGCCTTTCCTAGTCCTATACTTTTTCGTTGGCTTTCATTTTCCCTAATCTGAACTATTGTCATTTTATCGCTTGTTCAGCGGATTTTGATAACTGGCAAAAAAGTGGGAATTTTAAAAGGCAAATCCCTTTATTGAGGTAAGTTAACAAGCCTAAATATGCTTTAAAATTCAATGATGTGCACAAGAAAAGCAGAACCAATGCCCTAGGTTGATTCAGATCAATGCGGCAAATTCTAAAAGTCCGATAATGAACGCAATTGTTAAGACGCAATAGAAAATTAGGACACACAACATGAATATGAAAAAACTTGCATTAGGTTTGGCAGCTGCAGCAGCGACACTTTCGTACACTGCGAGCGCGTATGCTGAAAACGCGGGCGACTGGTTAGTTCGAGGCCGTATTGTTAATGTAAGCCCAAATGATGACTCTGGTGAAGTAACGGGCATTGCTGGTTCAGGTGTTGGTGTCGACAGCGATACAACGGTTGAGGTCGATTTAAGCTACTTCCTCACTAAAAACTGGGCATTAGAACTTATCGCTGCCACAACCACTCACGATATTAGCGGTACGGGAGCCATTGCGGGCTTAGGTAACATCGTTGAAACTAAGGTTTTACCACCAACATTAAACCTTCAGTATCACAACCACGTTAGCGAAGACACTCGTGTTTATTTCGGTGCGGGTATCAACTACACCGTATTCTATGATGAAGAAGGTAAAGGTGCGTTTGCTGGCGCAGATGTCGATCTAGATAACTCTGTAGGCCTCTCTACTCAGCTTGGTATGGATTACGACATCAACGACGACTGGTTCATCAACTTAGATGTGAAATACATCTTCATCGATACTGAAGCAGAAATTCGCCCAGGCGATGGCTCAGTATTAAAAGTTGATGCAGACATCGATCCTTGGGTAGTAGGCATTGGTATCGGTACTCGCTTCTAACTAGCAATTTTCGCTCAGCAACATTGCGATCAAGCGTTTATTCCCATCATGAAAAGGCAGCATTTCATTTGCTGCCTTTTTTGATCACAGGTAAGCTTCCCATCAAGTTGTAGTTATTAAGATAATCCCATGACGTTTTTAGAAACGCGCATCCCGCCTCTCGCACTGGTCTTCATTTTTGCTTTTATCATGTATGCCGTCAGTCATTACGCCTACCCTACTTTTGTCATTCCACAGGCAGCATTGGCAGTACAAAAACCGTTGTATACACTATTCACGTTAATAGG
>CAXRCC010000072.1:0-10627 GCA_964228975.1 Paraneptunicella sp.
TCAAGAGTAATATTAAAGTTTTATTAACTAAGTATTTATTTTACCCGTTGGCATTATTATTTACACACCAAAAAAGAAGAGGATTGAGATTTAATTCATTATAAATCAATAATATAAAATACCTGCAACCGTTACCATAGAGAAATTGTGGACAAATCAATTTTGAAAGGTGCTGTCGCTTAAAGTAAAGGTTTGGTTACACTTAATTACGTTAGAAATACACTGTGGAATTGAGAAATATTATTTATTTTACCATTTGGACAGTAATTACTTTCACATATGAGAAAGCTGGGATCCCCCCACTAGAGGCTCTCTTGCCACATCCATTTACCAAGAATATTTATCAACCATTAACGCTGATGGTTTCGGTTGAACGGTGAATGACTCGGGTCAAATACTAATCTGTCACTTTCCATGTTCGAAGCGCATTTCCGTATTGCTAAGAAAGAAGTGGTTTACTCACTTTCTTCTATTGGCTTCATATTTTCTTTTAACCAAGCGTTCAGTAACTTGATTTGACCGCACTTATAGGCCGCATACGTGATTTTCAGCGCATTACTCAATATTTCACTGTCAGTCCACGACGTCACTTCTTGAATATTCTCATAGCACTCTACTGCTTGAACATCGACATACCCTCTTACTTGTCTTTTGCCTTTCTCTTTCTGACGCTCTCTAAATCGCTTTTGTTTTTCGGCATTGGCGTTTCGTTCCGTGGCTATTGCTTTGTTTTTATCTGTCATGACTAAGTAACCTTCTTTGAATCACTCGCGAAATTTGTGGAATTACACCTCATTTGAAGCGCTATTTTGCCTCATTTGAAAAAAATTTGCTGTTCGGAGTTGTTAAGCGTACAGGTGTTCGCTAAATTAGAGCCTTTATACATTTATATACTCATTATCTCTCTATGTTTGAACCTAAAAATAGTTATTCTAAAGAAGAGTTGTTGTCCTGTAGTCAAGGAGAGCTTTTTGGCCCCGGTAACAGTCAGCTACCCGCACCTAACATGCTCATGATGGATCGCATAGTCACCATCACTGAAGACGGTGGCGCGAATGGCAAAGGCTATATAGAAGCTGAGCTGGATATCACACCTGATCTTTGGTTCTTTGATTGCCATTTCCCCGGTGATCCCGTTATGCCAGGCTGCTTAGGGCTTGATGCAATGTGGCAGTTAGTGGGCTTCTTCCTTGGATGGAGCAAAGGTCCCGGCAAAGGAAGAGCACTCGGCGTTGGAGAGGTAAAATTCACAGGACAAATTTTGCCAACAGCGAAGAAAGTAACCTATAAAATCACAATGAAGCGAGTCATTAAAAGAAAGCTATTCATGGGTATTGGTGATGGCGTTGTTGAAGTTGATGGACGCCCTATTTATCAGGCTAATGATTTGAAAGTGGGCTTATTCCAAGATACGAGCTCTTTTTAAACATTTAGAGTACATATGTAAGCCTAAAGTAAAAACACTGATGATGAATCAGTTGCTTTAGGCTTAGCCTACCTTTGTTTTGTGTCCTTCTTTTGACACTTTTCCTACCATTGTATTAAATTCAACCTCATTTCTTAGTCGCTTCGACTATTTTCGATTTCTCGCATCTCCCCAATTCGACGCTATACTTTTAAAAAACCATTATTGAACTGGCTCAACCCAGCTCAAAAAGGTCTAACAAGGCTTTACCCCTTCTAATATTTCCCCGGTTTATATATTGAGAGAATAAAAACCGTCATGAATATGAAAAATAATTGTAATAATAAAATTCTTTCACAATTATTTGCTTATGGAATGTCAATGACTTTTTAATGCGTTAGGCATTGAAAATAGAAAACGAATGCCCTAGATCTAGAGTGTGGACGCAGCGGTTTGCGACACCACACTTTTATTAATGTAGAGGTGAAAATGAAAAGACAAAAAAGAGATAAGCTTTCTCGTGCTCATTCTAAAGGATATCAAGCAGGAATCGTCGGACGCTCTAAAGAAAATTGTCCATTTCAATCCTTAGGAGCAAGATCTCAATGGTTAGGAGGATGGAGAGCTGCTATGGAAGACCGAAGTTTAGGACTCGTTAAAACCTAATTCACCACTGAAACAACATTTAATTTGAAGGACAACATTCCAGGAACCCGCCAGATGTAGCTAAATGCAAAAGGGTTTCTGGAATAAAAAAGGCGCATTCAGCTCTCGCCAAACGCACCTTTCTTTATTTCGATAACAGAAGTTTAAGATGTCACTTTAAGCTGTCGTCTTCTTGCAAGACCCACTAAACCTGCTAGCAAAGTTGCCGCCCAACCAACACTACCACCACTTCTTTCATCCACTTCTTCTTCTGGCTCATCACAGTCATCAATTTGGCCACCAGGAATTGGATTTAGTAAGACGGAAATGATCGCATCTTCTAATACAGGTTCACCATTATCATCAACAACCGCTTCACCTTTAATATTAAAAGACTGACGATTAACAATGGCGGTTGCAGCGATCTGATTATCATCGTTGATGCTGTTAGCCTGAACAATCGTGTAAGGTGTATTACACGCGGTTAAGTCGTTCAAATTCTGGAACGTATCTTCATCAACGTTATACAAAAAGCCATGATCTCGACGCGTCACGTTAATTGATGAATCCACTTCCCCTTCACCCACAACCATATTGTTGTTGTTAATGTCGCGCGCCACACTGGCAGAGCTTGGGAAGAAATCATTTGGATACGTTACCGTTTCAGTGGCAATATCATAAATGAAGAACTTGGTACGGTTTACACCGTTTATTGTACGTGTTGCTTGGCCTGTTACGATATTGTTGTTGTTAATATCAATAGCGATACTGTTGAAATATTCATTGTGATCAGTAAAGCCAATGACTTCATCATCACGGAAAACTGCCGCGAAAGTACGTGGTCTGTTCTCATCTTCTAGGAAGAAATCTGTGGCCTCGCCAACAGCAATACCTGCATCATTCACCGCTAATGCACGGCTAATGTGAATACGCGAGTCATCTTCAGCGGGTGTAATATGTAAACCAAGGATTCTTCTGTCTAAGACTTCACCTTGATCATTCATTTGCCATAATGCACCACGCAGTTGGAATGCCGTTAAAATACCTGCTTCAATTAGCTGTTGACGACATTGCTCTTCTGGAAAATCGCCACGCGCTTCTTCATCAGCACAGTTGTCGCTCGCTGCGATACGGGCAGCCGTAGGATCAACCGTTTCATATCCAACAACAAGCATGTTGCTATTAATACCAAACCCTTCCGTTACCGCACCCGTGATATCTGATTCCGGTGCAATACCGTAGTTGACGCCCGCAATGTTAACAAACGCGCGCGAACCAAAATCCTGCGTAATATACGTGATTTCGTTACCTGACTCGTTAGTGTAAGGGGTTTTATTAAACTTGCCTTCACTTGAGCCAACGGCAATGTCGGAGTCAGAAAGGAAACGAATACGTGTATCTGTACTGCGAGAGTAACCGTTTAAATCCGGATCAATTTCATCAAAACCCGGTACAAAAACCACTTGCTCCGCTGTCGTTGCGCCAGCGGGGACAATATAACTTTGAGAGTTTGCAATTTGCTGGCTGATGGTGCTTGATTCACTCGCAATAAAAGACGTAATGAATGTTAAATCGGCGGCGTTAAAGTTGCCTTGTCTGGCACTTTCTATATCCGTTAATCCATCGATGACAGTTTGGTTTTCAAAATCAATTAAGCTTAAATCAATTGGCGGATTGAATACACCTGTCGCCACTAAACCTACATCACCAGCACTATTTACTGAGGATGAAAAACCACGTAATGAAATTTCTTCCATGGGCATTTCAACAATCTCATATACCGCTGCTTGTGTTGCTTGACTAAAAATAACTGACAGACTCGCTGCCACCAACGCTAACTTAACCTGTCTCATGACTATTATTATTTCCTATTTCATGCTTTCGAGCTCATCCCAACGGGCATAAGCTTGCTCTAATTCTGCTTGTAATTCCGATAATTTTTGTAACGCTTGATTGGATTCGGCAGGGTCCTGCTTGAAAAAATCGGGCGCATTCACGGTCTCTTGAAGCTCTTCAACGTTTTCTTCTAAAGCCTCAATTTTGGCGGGCAGTGATTCCAGCTCTAATTGAAGCTTGTATGATAGCTTTTTCTTGCTTGTGGATGAAGCGTCAGGCTTTGGACTTTGCTTTTTCGCTTTAGTTTCGACTTCGATTTGTTTTTTTCTGTTTTCTTCATACCAAGCATTGATATCTTGATACCCGCCAACGAAATCTTTTACTACCCCATTCCCTTCAAAGAATAGGCTATGTGTTACAACGTTATCGACGAATTCTCGATCGTGACTCACCAGAATTAATGTACCCGGGTATTCCGATAACGTATCTTCAAGCATTTCCAACGTTTCTACATCAAGGTCGTTGGTTGGCTCATCCATAATTAATAAATTACTGGGTTTGGATAACAGCTTGGCTAATAGCAAACGGTTTTTTTCGCCACCCGATAAGGCTTTTACTGGCGAATTAGCGCGGTCAGGCGTAAATAAAAAGTCCTGTAGATAACTGATCACATGACGACTTCGCCCATTTACGTCGATTTCTCTTTTTCCATCCGCAACCACATCAATCACTGACTTTTCTGGATCAAGCTGCTCTCGGTGCTGATCAAAATAAGCCAGCTCAAGGTTGGTACCTTGTTTTACATTGCCCGTATCCGGTGCTAAATCGCCCAGTAATAGTCGAATTAACGTGGTTTTTCCACTACCGTTTGGTCCGATTAAAGCAAGACGATCGCCTCGCATCACAGTGGTAGTAAGGTCGCTAACGATCTGTTGTTTATCAATCGCATAGGCCAAGTCTTTTACATCAAAAACCACTTTACCCGACTGACCACCGTCTTGCAGCGTCACCTTAGACGTGCCTAGCTTATTGCGGCGTTGAGCGTGTTCTTTTCTTAATTTATGCAAAGCACGAACGCGGCCTTCATTACGTGTTCGCCTTGCTTTGATTCCTTGTCGAATCCAGGTTTCTTCCTGACTTAACTTTTTATCAAACAGTTTGTTTTGATTTTCTTCGTCTTCTAAATCTTTGGCTTTCTTCTCGAGATACTCCGCATAATTGCCCGGATAACTAACAAGTTGCCCTCTGTCCAAATCAACAATGCGGGTGGCAACCCTGCGGATAAAAGCCCTATCGTGACTCACAAAAACCATGGCACCGTTAAAGTCCATGAGCTGTTTTTCCAGCCACTCTATCATGCTGACATCAAGGTGGTTAGTTGGCTCATCAAGAAGTAAAATATCCGGATTCACCACAAGCGCACGCGCTAATGCCGCTTTTCTTCGCCAGCCGCCAGAAAGCTCGGAAAGCAACTGGTCAGCGGGCAATTGTAACTGTGTTAGCACTTGTTGAATGCGCTGTTCTAACTGCCAGCCATCAAGATGATCGAGCTGCTTTTGAATTTGCTCTAACCGGTTAAACGCTTTGTCGCTTTGCTCTTCGGCCAGTGCAAGCGTGAGGTGATGGTACTCCTTTAGCAACTCCCCCACTTCCGCAAGCCCTTGAGCAACATAATCAAAAACACTGATTTCACTGGTAACAGGAGGATCTTGTGGCAAGGTTGAAATACGCACGCCGTTATCAACAATGCGCATGCCATCATCTAAGTGCACTTCACCTGACACCACTTTCAATAAGGTAGATTTACCCGTTCCATTTCGGCCGACTAAACAAAGACGCTCGCCTTTGTTAACGAGTAAGTCGGCGTTATCAAGGAGTTGAACGCCGTAGGATAAACAGGCTTCTTTAAGCTGGAGTAATCGAGTCATGATAAGAATTCAATCAATTGAGATTTATCGAATGGCCATCCCAATTCTTGGCCATTATCGGGACGATGTAACACGGGAATGCGAGCACCGTATTGATGGTAATACTCACGTTGCGCTTTTACATCAACCGTGGTTAATTCGTAGGAAAAATCGCTTTTCACTTCATCAAGCAATGCCTTCGCTAAATCGCAAAGGCAACATTCTGAACCAGAAAACAGCGTCAACTTAAGCATCTTTCATGATCCAACAATGATGGATTTTCTGATTGCGCTTGAAGTCAAAAGGAATACTTTCTGCACTGATGTCAGAAATGTGTAAGTTCAACGTATCAGCAAGGTCGGGATCCAGCTTAAACTGACGCAAATTATTCGAGAAAATAATAGTGCCACCAGGTGCTAAACACTTTCTCACCATGCGCAAAAAGCCAACGTGATCACGCTGTACATCCCATGAACCTTGCATGTTCTTTGAATTAGAAAACGAAGGCGGATCAACAAATATTAAGTCAAATTGCTGCTCACATTCTCTAACCCAAGACAGACAATCCTTACGGATAAAAGAATATTGATAAATGCCTTTAAGCCCGTTTAACGCAAAATTGCGCTGAGCCCACTTCAAATAAGTGTTAGACATATCCACGGTAGTCACAGACTTCGCTCCGCCCTGCGCAGCAAAAACAGAAACCGAGCCCGTGTATGCAAACAGGTTTAACACGCGCTTGTCTTTACTCATGGCACGTACTTTTTGGCGGATATCCCTGTGATCTAAAAACAATCCAGTATCGAGATAGTCATGCAAGTTAACCGCAAATTTTGCACCATTCTCATGCACGATAAGTTCATCAGATGATTTATCTAGCTTCTCGTATTGAGATTTTCCTTTTTGCACCTGACGGGTTTTCAAAATTAACTGACTGGCATCAATGCCCATCACTTCAGGTACAGCAATCAATACATCTTGCAAACGGCTAATCGTTTTGTGCTTAGGAATGTTCTTAGGTGCAGCGTACTCTTGCACAACAACCCAATCCTGATATACATCAATTGCAACGTTATATTCTGGCAAGTCAGCATCGTATACACGATAGCAATCGGTATTCGCTGTTTTAATCCACTTTTTCAGTTTGCTTAGGTTTTTACGTAGACGGTTTCCAAAATCAGAATGATTGCTTTGGTCTTTTTCTGCAATATGGCAGTTCTTCTCGTCTAAGTAGAAGTTCACCAACTGACACTCAATATTGCCGTTGATGAATTGATATTCTTTTCCTGCGACCAGCTTCAGCTGCCTTAACATGTCGCGATCACTGGTTAATAAAGCCAGTCTCCACTCGGGGAATTGTTGCTTTAAGTGCAAGCCCCAATTTTTGAATAATGGCAATAGCTTAGTCAGCTCGCCTAATCGCTCACCGTATGGCACATTACTGACCACAAAACCGGGGTTATCGAAGGTATTGTTTACTTGTGTGGCATCTGCACACTCAAAATCAATGAAATCGGCAACGTCTGCTAGCTGCGCATTTTGCTTAGCAATGCTGATAACGCGCTCATCAATATCGGTGCCTCTAAACGCAATGTCGGGGGTCGACTGTTGCGTTTTCGCCTCATCTAATAACGAGAACCACAAAGGAATATCGTGCCCTTTCCAATGTGAGAATCCCCATTGTTTGCGTTTTGCACCGGGTGCTACATTGGCGGCATATTGCGCCGCTTCAATCAGTATTGTACCGGAGCCACACATTGGGTCGAAAACGGGTTTCGCTTCACCATTTCTAAAAGATTCAACCCAGCCGCTACGCATTAGCATGGCAAAAGCTAGGTTTTCTTTAATAGGCGCTTTACCTGCTTTTTCGCGGTAACTGCGCTGATGCAAACTGCCACCGGAAAGATCCAAGTAGATGCCAAAACCGTCTTTATTTAAGCGCCCGTGAAACTTTAAATCAGGAAACTGCTTTTCAACATTCGGACGCGTATCAAATAAATCTTTGAAGTGATCGACTATGGCGTCTTTGATTTTCATTGCGCCAAATTGCGTATTATTGATAGCTCGGCTTGAACCCACAAAATCAATGCTGAAGCTTTGATCGGGAGAGAAGTGTTGTGACCAATTAATTTTATCGGCTAAATCGTATAGCTCGTCGCCAGTGTCCCCTTTCCCACTGCGTAATTGCAGTAATACTCGGTTAGCTAATCTTGACCACAAACACACTTTATACGCATCGGAAAGTTCACTTTCGAATAGCACTTGCCCTGGGCGATTTTTTGTTTCTACCTCAGGTAAAATGTATTGGATCTCTTGCTGTAGTAATTGCTCCAACCCTTTGGAGGTTGTAATTAGAAAACGGTACATAATTCTTCGATTGATAAGCGGAGCGGCATTATACGCAACCCATTCGATCACTGTCGATGCTTTTTTGTCTACCGCGCCGCTACGCTACAAAAAACTAAGTACATCTTCCCCGACCGCCGAGCACAAGGTGTTTATGTTGGTTTTTATTAGAGTATAACGCTCATACGATTTTTGATCGGGCAGCGTTAGTGTTTCTGATAATAATAATAATGTTGCAAAGCCACCTTCCATGCTCAGCACAAAACCGAGTGCTTTATCGACCGAAGTTTGAATGTACACCAAAGGAGAATGGTGTAATTCGCCGTCACCTGCTTCAAACAACCAGCTCTTGTTAGCAATGGTTTTATGATAACTTTTAGCCGCGACGGCATGGATCACCATATGAAACAAAACTGGCTCAGGTAGGCCCTTCAAGTTGCACGCCAATACATCGGCTAGGTGATGATAACTTTCTGTTTGCTCCAAGGTGAAGGCTTCTTCAAAGCCTTCTTGTACTGTCAGTTTTTTATTGGAATAAGCAGTCACAAAAGCGTCGTTTCGCCCCATATCAAGTACTAACTTTTGAGCATGTGCATCAAGTTTCCAACACCAGTCGACTTGTGGGGTTCGAATCATACTATCTTATTCCTTGACCAATATGCTTAATAAGCGCTGGCCCTTGATAGATTAAAGCTGAATAAACCTGCACTAACTTTGCACCCGCATCCAATCGCGCTTGCGCTGCTTCGGCAGAATCAATACCGCCTACAGAAACGATTGGCAGCTCATTTTGTAATGCTGTTGCGAGTGTTTTGGTTACCTGCAAACTTTTATCCGTTAGTGGACTACCCGATAAACCGCCCGCTTCTTTGGCGTGATGCAAACCATCAATACCTTCTCTTGAAAGCGTGGTATTTGTCGCAATCACACCTTCAATTTCAGCACGACGCAATGAATCTGCAATAGATTGAATTTCTTCATCTGTTAAATCTGGCGCAATTTTCACCAATAAAGGGACTTTTTTACCGTGCTTTTGCGCTAACTCAGCTTGGCCTTGTTTCAACCCCGCGAGTAAGTTATCGAGTGCTTCACCGTATTGTAAGTTACGCAGCCCTGGCGTGTTCGGCGATGAAATATTTACGGTGACATAACTTGCGTATTGATACACTTTTTCCAGGCAAATTAGGTAATCATCTAACGCATTTTCTTCTGGTGTGACTTTATTCTTACCAATATTAATACCCAGGATGCCTTTGTAATCAGACTGCTTAACTTGCTCAACGAGATAGTCTACCCCTTTGTTGTTAAAGCCCATTCGGTTAATGATGCCCTTTGCATCCTTTATACGAAACAGTCTTGGCTTTTCATTACCGGCTTGCGGTTTGGGAGTGACTGTTCCAATTTCCACCGAGCCAAACCCCATTGCACCAAACGCACTAATACATTCCCCATTTTTATCAAGCCCTGCAGCAAGACCAATCGGGTTTGGGAATGTTAAGCCAAACACATCGACTGGCTTAGCGGGCACATGCTGGGAATAAAGCGAATTTAAAAAGTTTTTCTGAGAGTGTTTTAAGAACCACAGTGTCAAATCGTGACTCATTTCTGCGTCTAACTGAAACAATGCGGACTGTGCCAATGAATACATCTAGCTTTTTACCTGCTGCAAAAAAGCCCGGCTGACGCCAGGCTTTGGTTAACTTCTATCGCATTCGTTAGCGCTAAATCAGCGCTTTTTGCTTCTGCTTTACACTAACGATGCTCGGGTTTTATTGACTACCCACAATTTAAGCTTAACAACATCAGTTCCCTTAGTGCAACTGAGAATTTCGCGAACTCGTGGGTTTGGCTTGTCTTGAATTCAGCCATCATGTGATACCAACGCTCAAGTAATGTTTCTTGGTCGTCGATCCACTTTTCTAAGATGGCATCAGCGTTATTCCCTTCTTTATCCCAGTTTAGAATAACTGTAGTTAAAGAACGTTGTTGCCAATCTAGCTCTTCACGATACGCCGCACGCGCCATTGCTTGCCAGTGGTTTGCCACAGACTGCGCGTTAATTTGCTCTAAGAACCAATGAAGTTCTAGCTTTGAACCCAACAAGAAGTACAAACGAGAAATCAATGCAATATCGCGTGACTCTGTTGCAGCAACCTGAGCCAAATCTAGTGTTGGGAACAAGTTGCTCAAACTAGACACTTGATAAGCAATACCTTGCGGTACTTTCTGTGCAATAAGCGCTTGTACTTTGGTTTCCATTTGCTGATATTCTTCTGGCACCAAGTAGCGCTGAAGATTCTTATCAAGATCGTCAAAGGCTGGCGTGTAGAAATCAATACAAGATTGAATATCTTCGCCTTTCTTACCGTGTCGCAAGTACCAGCGTGAAGCACGACGCAACGTTCTACGCAGTGAGATAAGCATTTCCAACTGAACTTCAGAAGGCACTTTGTTATCAAGAGCTTCAATTTCTTCCCACAATCCACGT
>CAXRCC010000073.1:0-5839 GCA_964228975.1 Paraneptunicella sp.
TTTCATGTTTACTCCACTGTTGGTTAAAAAACGACTCAATAAATACCATCTATCTTTAACAAAATTATTACAAGACAAAAGAAAGGTAAGTTTTATCTTAATTAGAACATTTGGTTTTAAAGGCGAAAAATTAGAGGTGAATAAAGCGGCGGGGAGTTGAATTTTTGAGGTGTAATCTTCTTCCTATTTTGAGTTAAAAATGGCGTTAAAAAGCGATTAAGTTACTGTGAAAATTCGCTGGTTTTAAAAGAGTGAACGGGGATTGAATCAGGTTTAATACAACGCTGTTGGAACGTAAACTATCAGTTGCCGAAAGTAAATTTTACCGAAAAGATCAGAATACGAAGTAGTAGCTATATTATTTTTTTCATCCTGATTGTGTTTTAGATGCGGCGTAAACAAACATAATACTAAATTCTTTTCAGGTAACTATTTTTATTACCGTTCGGGTATATTAATATCTCTCCATGTCGTAATGAAATAGGCAAAATGATGTTAATAAAAACCTGTTTTACGCTAATACTTCTTTTTACTACGTTTGCAAATGCACAAGAAAAATTCGAGAAAGACATTATAAAACAAACCTTTGGCTATTCTCAGGAATCACGAGCGATCGTGGATCTTTCTGAACTGCATCAAGGTTGCCCTGAACGAGATTGCATTCCATCCATAGACAATCCTGAGTTTGTTAAAGCAAGAGAAACAGAAGCCTTTTCAGAAGATGAAATCGTTATGGTTGTTGATCATAACGGTGTACAAAAAGCCTATAGTTTCTTGATCATGCAATTTCACGAAATAGTGAATGATAATTTTAATGGTCAGCCAGTTGTTGTGACGTATTGCCCTTTATGCGCTTCAGCCATTGCTTTTATCCCAAAGGTAAATGGCAAGTATTCTTCATTCGGTGTGTCGGGCGTCCTCCATAATAGCGATTTAGTCATGTACGACCGAGAAACATATTCATTATGGGGACAAATTACGGGAAGAGCGATAGTTGGACCAAGGGCAGGAGAACGATTAAAAAGGGTGTATGTAAGCCAATATCGCTTTAAGAAAGCCAAGCAACTGTTTCCAAAATTGCAAATATTGATGCCGCCAAAAAATAGCGAGATTAACTACCAAAAAGATGCGTACGAAGACTATCACAGCGAGGATACCGTGAAGTTTCCTGTGGCATTAAAAGATGCGAGGCTATTGAATAAAACGACCGTATATGGCTTTGAAGTGAATGGTTTTCCGGTAGCGATAGAAAAGCAATACCTCATCGATAACAAAGCACTTTTTGAAGTCATTAACGGAAAACACATCAATGTTTCGATGCAAGCTGATGGTTTAGTACGTGTTTACAACCTCACGGATAAAATGGAAATTATGCCAACGTTAGTATACTGGTTTGCTTGGTTTAACTTTCATCCGAAAACACGTTTAATTAAATCCTAATTGCGCGATAAAAAGAATGTTAAATCATGATATTTTGCGCTTGATTTTTACGCGTAGCTTTTATGTTGGATGGCGTTTTGTAGGCCCCCTTGATGTGAAAAGCGGCGACGCCTGAAAAAGCGGTTGGGGCATGGGTTTTCTGTGGTAGAAAAGTAAAGTGAAGGTTTGCTTCCTTGTTGTGTTTCATCAACCTATCCTTGGTGATATTTAAGTGTCTGGCGCTTATTTTACGTTGCTATCAGACTGAGTCAACCAAACCTTCATTTTGAATTGTCACTTTTTGTGATTTAAGACTGATACGGCGCCATGATTTTGTGGATATACGGCGTAATGCCAGCAAAGAAAAATTCAACTGCAATCAGCATAACAATTAATCCCATTACGCGCATCATTACCTTACTGCCGCTAGAGCCCAATAAGGCCAGTAATTGGCGGCCATAAATAAAGGTGAGGGCGGTTAAAACAGAAACGATAAATAGGCTAATAATAACTTGGCTTTTTTCAATTAAATCAGCGGCTTCTTTATAAAACAAAATGGCCATGGTGATGCCGCCTGGCCCCGCAATAAGCGGGATCCCAAGAGGCGCGATGGCGATATCTGAACCGTACTCAGTTTCGGTTTCGTTATCTTGTTTTTTGGGCACGGTTTTGCCCCGAAGCATTTCGTATCCCATGATGAAAAATAAGATGCCACCGACAACTTTCAGGCCGCTCACGGAAATACCAAAAAACTCAAAAATCCATTCACCTAATGAGCCAAAAAGCACAAGGGCAAAAAAGGCTGTCATCGCGGCTTTAATGGCGACTTTTCTCGACAATTGACGAGAAAACGATTCCGTCATCGAAATATACAAAGGCACGCTACCCAAAGGGTTAATCATGGTGAAAAAGGATGTAACGAGAAAAAGAATCTGCTCTAACATAATTTTGACTGCTTAATGTTAAAAGGCCGTTTTAAAAGATGGCGCGAAGTTATAGCAATGTAGGAATTAAGTCTAGCGAATAAGCTAACTTCCTTCGAATCGGTCACTAGGGCGTTCATGCCTCATTTTCGGGCATTCAAAGTAAGGTTTTTTTTACGGATTACAGTAAAAATCGATTTAATTTCTGCTTTTTAGAGTGCTAGAATTACCGCTTTTTTCTCACACTAAATATCGCCCTCCCATATTGCATAAAGAGAATAAGCCAGCGCAATGGCTTTTGAGGGATAGGGCTGACCAAATTAAATAGGTTTAATTAAATGAAATACGATGTATTTGGGATTGGAAACGCATTGGTTGATATGGAATTTACTGTCAATGACGCGTTTTTAAGCGAGCACGGGATTGAAAAAGGCTTGATGACCTTGGTAGAGGAAGAGCGTCAGTTCCAAATCGTAAAAGCATTGTCTGAGCAAGCGCAATTTGAAGTGAAAAGACAATGTGGCGGCTCGGCAGCCAATACGATGATCGCGATTTCTCAATTCGGTGGTAAGTCGTTCTACTCATTTAAAATTGCCGATGATGATATGGGGCAGTTTTACCTAAACGACATCAAAGAAAACAAAGTCGGTACAAAGAATACAGAAGGTAACTTAGCCGATGGTGTAACCGGTAAGTGCATCGTGATGGTTACTGATGATGCTGAGCGCACAATGAATACCTACTTGGGTATCACAGCGGAATTGGATAACGAACAAATCGATGAAGAGGCACTTAAAGCGTCTAAGTGGGTTTATGTAGAAGGTTATTTAGTGGCTAGCCCAACAGCGCAAGAGGCTGCGGTGAAAACAATGGCGCTGGCAAAGCAGCACAATGTTAAGCGCTCAATGACCATGAGCGATCCAAACATGGTGAATTTCTTCAAAGACAACATGAAAGCGTTGATTAGCTACGACTTAGATTTGTTGTTCTGTAACGAGCAAGAAGCATTGGATTTTACGGGTAAATTCGACATTAACGAAGCGAGCGAAGCGTTGAAAGAGTTTGCGAAACACTTTGTGATTACCCTAGGTGAAAAGGGTGCGATGATTTGGGACGGCGAGCAGTACATTAATATTGATGCACACAGCGTGACAACACTCGATACCAATGGTGCAGGAGACATGTTCGCAGGTGCATTCTTGTACGGTATTAACAACGGTATGAGCTACGAAGAAGCAGGTAAATTGGCTAGTCTTGCTAGCGCCAAGGTCGTGTCTCAGTACGGACCGCGTTTAAGCTGGGAGCAAGCTGGCGAAGTTAAAAGCCAACTAGCATAAGGCTTGAATGAATCATTAACTATCATCAAATGTGACCGATTGTTATTGATTGTCATCGATAAAGAGGAACGGCCCATTGATTGGGCCGTTCGTGTTTTCGGTCCTAAACACCCCATTTTAGTGGGGGATAACGCATTTCTGGCAAACCAATGAATAAGCAAGCAAATAAAGTGTGGCTAGGTGTTGGCATCATCTTGGAAAATGCACAAGGCGACATTTTGATGATGAAGCGCAAAGCTGTTCACGGAAAGGGCACATACTCCATTCCTGGTGGCGCAGTTGATGCGGGAGAAGGCATTGAACAGGCAGCACTGCGTGAACTGAAAGAGGAAACCGGACTAGAAGCGCAACAGTTGCAGTGTTTGGGGCTAACCAACAATTTACAGACCTACACAACAGAAGGCGTGCATGTTGCGTCGATGATTTTTTATAGCAACACGTTTAGCGGTACGCTTTGCTGCAAAGAACCACATAAGCACGAGAACTTGGGTTGGTACAACATAAAATCGCTACCATCCCCTTTGTTTGAGGCCAGTAAGCTCGCGCTGGATTTAATGCGAAATAGCTTATCAAGCACGAGCGAGCATGACTGTATTGTTCAAGGACGTGATGGTCAAAAACGTATTAACGAGTGTGCTATTCAAGAGGGGCGTCTTGCGCCGCGTTAAGCTCCTTGATGTCATCAGGTGTGTTGATACTGAAATAGCTGAGTAGGCTGCGCATTTCCGCTGAGCGATCGGCAAGGTGTTTCGCAGCGGCCATGGTTTCTTCTGTGACAGCCGAGTTATTTTGCACAATACCTGCTAAGCGTTGCACAACGGTATCCACTTCTTTGATCGAATGCGTCTGCAATGAGGTGGACTCACTGATCTTTTCAATACTGTTATTTACTGCGCTCACAGAGGCAATAATTTGGCTGAGCTTATCTCCCGATAAGTTGGCTAAGCGCGTACCGTGCTCAACTTTTCTGTGACTGTCTCCAATAATTTCTTTTATTTGCTTCGCTGATGAAGCACTTTTACTGGCCAACTCGCGCACTTCTGTTGCAACAACAGCAAAGCCTCTGCCATGTTCACCCGCGCGGGCGGCTTCAACAGCGGCATTAAGTGCAAGCAGGTTAGTTTGAAAGGCGAGGTTATCGATAACCGACACAATTTCGTTAATGGCTTTACTGGAGGCGTTAACTTCATCAATGGCTTGAACGGTTTCAGTCGACAGCTGAAAGCCTTCATCGGCAATGTTACCCGCTTCGCTTGAAAGCGCCACTGTGTTATCGGATTGCCTCGACACTTCGGTAAACTCTTCTAACATTGAACTCGTACTGCTGCTGGCTTGTTCTAGTGCGGCAGCTTGTTCTTCGGTTTTTTGGCTAATGAGTTGGCTGCTTTGTGCGATTTCGCTGGCATTGAGTTTGACTTGATCCGCTGCGTCTTGAATGCCGTGGATCACTTCCGTCAGTTTATCCACGGTGCGGTTCAAATCGGTTTTAAGAATATTGAAGACTCCTTTATATTCGCCTTCCATGTGAATACTTAAATCCCCATTTGCTACCGACCCGAGCACATTCGTGACTTGGTTAATGGCAAGCGCTGTATCTTGAATAGTGGCATTCACGTCATCTTTGAGGGTGCTGAGTTGCCCACTTAGGGATAACGTCATGGTTTTATTAAAATCACCAGCGCGCATGGCAGCCATCACTTGCGCGAGGGCACTTATCACGCCACTTAATGATTTAACCGATTGGTTGATGTCGGTTTTTAAATGATCAAGCTGCCCCTTCATTGGGGATTCAATACTCTTGTCGAAATTGCCTTGGCTAATGGCCATCATCACCGACGAAATGTCGCTAACGGCGTCACGGAGTGTGGTGACTGTGGTATTGATATCGTGCTTGAGTGTGAGCAATTGACCACTGGCTTCACTTTCTACTTGTGAACTGAAATCTCCTTGGCAAACGCTGGACATCACCGTCGTAATTTCATCCAGAATAATGGAGAGGTTTTCCACACTTTGATTGGTATCTTCCTTTAATGAATTGAGCTGGCCTTTTAGAGGCAAATCTACGCGCAGATCAAAGTTGCCCTTTGAAATGGCCTCCATCACTTTACTGACGGCATTAAGTGCGGTGTTGAGGTTTTGCACTGAGTGATTGACCGCGAG
>CAXRCC010000074.1:0-7076 GCA_964228975.1 Paraneptunicella sp.
GGGGTGTTGCTGGAACAACTGAAGTTTCGCTTATCTTCCATGCGTGATGAATGCTTTATTTTACCTAAAGGATGTGAGTACAAAGAAGGGGAAAGTAACCTTGCGTTAACCCACTGGTTAACGGGTGTGTTATACGGCCATCAGCAATTAGAGCCTGTGTGGCGAGAAGCGTGGAAGCATATGCAAGAAAAGGCGCCCGAGTCACAAGAAAGCTTAATGCGGGATCTTAGCCATTGTTTACGAATGTTCAGTACGTTTGCCAATCCGGAGTTAGCTATTGAGCAGGCAAAGGAGAGAGGTACGGCAAACCTAGAACAGAAAATGCCACACATTTTCCAATCATTTCCAAAGGCGCTTCAGCAGTACGTGGATATTTCCGGCAAACTGGTGAGTTACATTCCAAACCAATTTGAAATGTATCAAGAGCCGATCAGGCCATTTGGTGATGAGAACAAAAACGAGTAGAAATAACATTGGCTTCTACTCGTTGTTTTTAGTGTGAATGAATAAAGAGCGGGTTATTTCCCGATTAAACGCAAGAATTCGGTGCGAGTGGCTTGTGATTCACGGAAAGAACCTAACATTACTGATGTCATCATAGAAGAATTTTGCTTCTGAACACCGCGCATCATCATACACATGTGCTTTGCTTCCATAATCACACCAACGCCCTGCGCGCCAGTAACGTCTTGAACTGCTTCTGCAATTTGCTTTGTTAGTCCTTCTTGAATTTGCAAGCGACGTGAGAACAAATCAACGATGCGTGCAAACTTAGATAAACCAAGCACTTTTTTGTTGGGAATATAAGCGATATTGCATTTGCCGATGAAAGGTAAAAGGTGGTGTTCGCATAATGAGTAAAACTCGATACCCTGAACAACAACCATTTCGTCGGTATCTGCTTCGAAGATCGCATTGTTGACGACATCTTCGATTGACATGTTGTAGCCATCGGTTAAGAATTGCATGGCCTTTGCGGCTCTTTTAGGGGTGTCCAGCAAACCATCTCGAGAAACATCTTCTCCAAGCATGGTAATGATTTCGCTGTAATGTTCGGCTAGTTTATCCGTCATTTATCGTCTCTAAACTGATTATTTTGGTTTAACCCGGCATAGGGCGCGCGACTACAAGGCCGCGAATGATAGCATAAAAATTATAGCCCTTTATATATCCCGAAAGGCATCTTATAAAAGGTCTTGCCCATACTCTCTATATACGTAAAGAAAACCAAGCATGAAGCGTCATAAATTATATCGTTGGTGGCATACCGATTGTCCGACTTGTCGAAAGTGGCGCATGATTATTCTTTGGGCGGCTTTGATGTTTTTCGTTATGTACTTTTTCTGGCTATAAGGTGAACTCCATTGGAAGAAACGATTCTTATTCGAGCGCAAGCTAAGTCTGGCGGGCTGTTTAGCATGATGGTAGGCGGGCTCTTTGTGATTTTAGGGAGCATTGTTTTGCTATGGCTACCCGATTGGCTTCGCTTAGCGGGCATATTCATTCTCAGTGGTGGATTCGTTGGCATGCTGATTGGCTGGTTTAAATTACGAGAACCTGAGCACAGTATGGAGCTCACTAAATCGTCTATTCATTATAATCATCGAAACGGTGAGTGGGTTTTAAATTGGGAAAACATTGTTCGAGTTGATATCCCTAAAATCTATCGCAACATGCAACACGAGCCGCTTGCCATGATCGGGATAAAAATCCGGGATTACGATGAATTTATGGACACGATTTCCCCCCGCCTGATGAACAACATTCTTTCAGAGCAACGTGCGCTATTAATTCAAACCTTCAAAGAGCAGTATAAAGATGGCCGGGCCTCGTTAGAGCAATACAGCGATTACCTGATTGAAGATACGGCGTTTACTTCTGAGAGCGGTCGTCAATACACGGGGTTGCAAGCCATGTTCACTAACCGAATGAAGCGATTGCGTGATGGATTAGGGTACGATCTTTATATCAATTCCACCGAATTAGATCGCGATGTTGAATCCTTTGTGACGCTGCTAAAAGAGTGCCAGACTGCTGCTAAACGTTAAACGCGTTCTTTATGTTGAATGAGTACCTTCACTGTTTCTTCTATTGCAGGCAAACACATGGTTGCTGATTCTGGTTGCCCTTGTTTAAGCAAGGTTTCACACTCGGCGCACAAGTACTGCAATTTAGGCACGCCAGTGTAACAACTGGCGCCATGTAAGCGATGGATATGGTGTTGCAGTGATGGCCAATCTGCCTGTTTTGCCGCGCTGTCGATATCGTTATAGGCTTGAGGCAACTGTTCAATGAAGTCAAAGAATAGGTCGTTGGCAATTTCTTCATTGCCATTGGCTTTTTCTACCGCTTTAGCCCAATCAAAATCGACTAAGTCTGATCGTACGAGAGCAGGTTTTTCCTCAGCGCCGACACTCCAGCGCTTAATGGTGTTTATCAGGCTGCCTAAGTCTAATGGCTTGGATAAGTAGTCATCCATACCAGAGTTAAGTAATCGTTCTTTTTCTTCTTTAAAAGCGTGTGCTGTCACAGCAATGACGGGGGTTCCTTTATTCACCTGAGTCTTGCGAATACGCTTCGTTGTTTCAACGCCGTCCATGTCTGGCATTTGCACATCCATCAAAATCATATCGAAATCGACGTGTTCACATAAATTTAAAGCCTCTTGTCCACTGCTGGCAAAGACAAGGTTGATAGGGCTGTCGGCAAGCCAGGTTTTTAGCAGCTTTAGGTTGAGTTCCATGTCATCAACGGCAAGTACATTAATGTTAGGCAATGAAGAAAGGCGCTGTTGCCAAATATTCACATCTTCTTCTTCATTATTTTCAAGGAGTGTTCGTATACGTGAAAGCGGAATAGGGCTTTCTACATATCGGCTGAATATAGGCTTGAGTTCTGGGAGCTCATCGAGTTCATCAGCATTTCTGTATATGAGAATTTTATCTTGGCATGGAAATGCGCGACAGGCGTCTAGTGCTCGATTAACCGCAACCTCATCTTCTTCATTGCTGAAACAATGAATATCCGCGACAAGATAATCGAAATTGTCTTGTTGTTGCTCCAAAAAGTCTAAAGACTCAATACACGTCAGTTTTGCACCAAAGCCAGAAAATAAAAGGCCTTTCGCTTTGCGCGTGAAGTGATTGGTATCAAACAGGGCGATGCGTTTTTGGTACCAAATGGAATTAGGAGCGATATCGGGAGTTTGTGCGGCAATTTCGCAAGTAATTTGCGCTTTAAAGGTGCTTCCTACTCCGTACAAACTGTTTAGTGAAATGTTACCTTCCATTAAGTTAACCAGCTGTTGGCTAATGACCAAGCCTAGCCCTGTACCTTGATAAGAGCGAGTTAGCGCTTCATCAAGCTGAGAAAACGCTTTAAACAGGCGAGCTTTATCGTTAGGTAAGATACCAATACCGCTGTCTTCTATCTCGAAAGTGAGTTGAAGTTTGTTTGTGCCGCGCTGCTCACTTTTAACGTAGAAGGTAATATGCCCTTCTTCTGTGAATTTAATGGCATTACTAATAAGGTTTGTTAGAACTTGTTTAATGCGCAGTGGGTCGCCAATGAGTTTTTCAGGAAGCGATGCACGATGGAAACTGAAACACAGCCCTTTTTTCGCTGCGGTTTTCGCATAAAGAAAGACAAGCTCTTCTAGCAGCTCTGTAGGACTGAAGGTTTCTTTATTGATTTCTAGCTTACCCGCTTCAATTTTAGAGAAATCGAGTACATCGTTCACAATCGCCAATAAATTCGTTGCGGATGTATTGATGATTTGAATGTGTTCTTGTTTTTCTTTGGGTAAAGCAAGGTTCGAAAGCTCTTTGCTAAAACCGAGAATCGCATTGAGCGGGGTTCTTATTTCGTGACTCATGTTGGCCAAAAACTGCGACTTAATTTGGCTAGCTTTGAGTGCTTCTTTGCGTGCGATATCGAGGCGTACATTTTGCTCTTCGATGTATTCCATATTATTTCGTAGATCGTCGGTTACTGTTTTTACATCTACTTCTAGCTCGTACCGTTTTTGCTCTAATAAAGCCACAGCAAATAGCGCGGACTCGAAAAAGACAGCAACTTGGAAGCAATAGGTGGTGAAGGCATTTGATGGTAAAAAGCCGATGAGTCCAAGAAGACCAATCATGGCAGAGGTAAGCAAGGCGCCCCACGCAAAAATAAAGTAGCGAGCAGGTTTGAAGTCATTCATGTAACTTTCAAAGCCGGCATACATCAAGCTGGTTATGGCTACAATGCTAGTAATATAAATTAAGGTATTTTGCGTGCCGAGGTGCATTAAATCTAAAGCAGACATAACAGACAAACCAAGCACAACGAAAAGCACTGTTTTGATAAACCTTGCGACCTTTAGTGCATAAGAGGCGGCTTCGAGATATTTCAACGTGAAATAGCCGGCAGTTACGGTCGTAAAACTAAACGCGAGGCTGGTATGCTGCCCTAGCCATCGTGAGAGATCGGATTTAATGAAATGATGTAAGTGCCCACCCCAAATTAGCTCGAAAAAAATGGCTGAACAAATATAAACCGCGTAGGCAATAATGTTGGGGTCGCGGCGGGTTACGTACAACATCATGGTGTAAAGCAGTAGCATCAACAGGCCACCGTAGTACATCCCCCAAAGAATATGGTCGATGGAAATTTTAAACTGAAGTTCATCATGGGATGACAGTTCTATGGGGACGATTTTGTGTTGATGTGGTGTGTGAACTCGCAAAAAGATCTCGTAGTCATGCCCTTGATCCAATTGCAGGGGGAAAACGGGATAACGGTGGTATTGCTGCTTGCTGTGTTTGCCTTGCTTGTCGCTGTATACCACTTCACCTTGCTTCACTAAGAAAAGTTCGACAACATCGTTTTGAGCAAAGCTAATATTGACTGTCCAAGCCGCATGGTCAGTAAGGTTGGTCACTTTGTGATAAAGCCACAGTGTTTTCGGGCTAAAACCGTAATTAGGATTGGTTGAACCAACGGGTCTGAATTCCGTGCGTCGTTTTAATATTTGTTCAATGCTTTGGGTATAAACCGATTCTTCAAGAAAGTAGGCGTTGTGATTGAGCTGATATTTATTCGTTACATGGGAAAGTTCGATAGGATCATGCGATTGTGCGTAAAGGGGAGTGGCAAGAATAGAAAGGCAAAATAAGAAAAACAGACAAAAAGTGCGGCGCACAACTAACTTGTTACTTTCCATATCATCCTAACCTTTTCACACATTTATCCAACACGAGGGAGTTTGCCAGCGGCTTTTTTAGAGGCGATGAAGTTAACATTCAACCTCTTCCCTGTGAAGCCTTGCTTATAACGCTTTGCATACCCTACCCTAAACCATTGTTTAGTACAAACATAGTGCTGGCAAAGCCTTGTTAGGTAAGGTTTTTAGCGAAGTCGGCTAGGCAAATTTGCTGGGCGATTTTTCTCTTTTCTTGATACATAATGACATGAAAAATAACTTGTTATCTTTGTCTATACTAAGCAAGATTGTTCGCAATTGATCAAGGTTGGTAAACCTATAAAAATAACGAATCCCAACAAGGGCATACTATGAAAATACGTTCAATAATTGCAGGTTTAGTGTTAACGGGCACATCACTATCTGCTGTGGCAGAAAGCACAGAGGCACTCCCCCTTCACAAATTAACGCTCCCAGATGGTTTTAAAATTGATGTTTATGCCTCCAATGTAAATAACGCTCGTCAGATGGCGTTAGGTGACAAAGGAACGGTTTTCGTGGGAAGCCGTCGCGCGGGTGTGATCACTGCGGTGATCGACAATAATAAAGACGGAAAAGCAGAAAAAGTCATTGAAATTGCTTCGGATTTGAATATGCCCTCAGGCATCACTTTTAAGGACGGCGACTTGTATGTTGCAGAAGTGCATCAGGTTTTAAAGTTTGCGGATATTGAATCGAAGCTAAGTAATCCTCCTAAGCCAGAAGTGGTTGTTCCTAATTTGCCAACAGAGCGCCATCATGGCTGGAAATACATTGATTTTGGACCTGATGGTTGGCTTTATGTACCTGTTGGTACTCCGTGTAATGTATGTATGACCCAGGGTTCAGAGAAATTTGATGATCCACGTTTTGATTCGATTCTCAAATTCAACTTAGAGACAGGCGAGCACGAATGGGCAGCAAAAGGCGTACGCAATAGTGTTGGGTTTGATTGGCATCCGAAAACGGGCGATTTGTGGTTTAGCGATAACGGACGTGACTGGTTAGGCGATGATTTGCCTCCTTGTGAAATCAATCATGTTTCTGAGCATGGTCAGCATTTTGGCTACCCTTACTTCTTCGGCAAAGACATTGCAGACCCTGATTTTGGCGTCGGGAAAAAAGCCTCTGATTACCGTGCTCCAGCCCTCGATTTGCAAGCACACGTTGCGCCGCTAGGCATCCACTTTTATGAAGGGAAGATGTATCCCAAAGCGTATAAAAATAAGTTACTTGTTGCTGAGCACGGTTCGTGGAACCGAAGTAAAAAAGTGGGTTATCGCGTCATGATGGCGACACTTGAAGATAATAAGATCACTTCATACGAACCCTTTATCGATGGTTGGTTAGAGAAAAACGAAGAGGTATGGGGAAGACCTGTCGCACTGCTTTCGCTTCCCGATGGTAGCTTGCTTGTCTCTGATGACTTCGCAAATGCCATTTACAGGATCTCTTACCACCAGTAACATGCACAGTTAATAAGGTATTGATGGGTTTCGTGCAAAAATCCGTCAAAAGAGGTAAATTCATTCCACGGATGGAAGATAAAAAAGAACAGGGTTACAGCTAGAGTCATTATGAGTCAAGACATCACCATTAGCGCCGACGGCGTAGAACAGCTCCCCATTCGAACCTTCACTGAAGATGCTTATCTAAATTACTCAATGTACGTCATCATGGATCGTGCATTGCCTAATATTGGTGATGGCTTAAAACCAGTGCAGCGTCGAATTATCTACGCTATGTCAGATTTGGGCCTAAGCGCCACAGCCAAATATAAGAAGTCGGCACGTACCGTTGGTGATGTGTTGGGTAAATTCCACCCACACGGTGACTCAGCGTGTTATGAAGC
>CAXRCC010000075.1:0-8546 GCA_964228975.1 Paraneptunicella sp.
CCTACGCGCTCGATGGTACCTTCATCACGGCCTAGTTCCGCGTCTAGAACGAATGTAGCACCAACCTCTAACTTAACAGCACCTTCTGCAAAGCGTGCAACACGGATCTTAGGGCCTTGAAGGTCGCCAAGAATAGCTACGTACTTACCTAAGTTCTTCGCTGCTTGACGCACACGTTTTGCACGTTCGATGTGGTCTTCAGCTTGTCCGTGAGAAAAATTCATGCGCACCGTGTTTGCACCAGCGGCAATAAGCGCTTGAATTTTTTCTAGTGAATCGGTGGCTGGACCTAAGGTGGCAAGAATTTTCGTTCTTCTAATCATGGGATTCCGTCGCTGTTTTGTAGTTAGCAATAACAAAAGGAGATAGGTTGCAGTGGTTGATGCTGCTTCCTGTAATCGCTTTACGTAATTTTATTACAGAATAGTAGTTGAATTTGACAAAAATGTGAATGAAAGAAAGAAATTCTCCTAACTGGCTTGACCAGTTGGGTAAGGAATTCTGTACGTTCTGTATAATATAGCACCTTATTGAGCAGGTTTTCTTCTTCACGGTGCGCGCAGCAAAATAAAAGTGAGGAGGGCGAATGACATTACAGATGAACGAATATTACAAAAAAGGGCAGATACCGAGGTATTTGCCCTTTTCGTTTATTAAAGCTTTTCTATTAAAACGTGATGATTATTCGTTACGTTTTTCGTAACGCGAGCCACGTAGGGTGTCTTTTACGCGCTTCAAGTTTTCTCTAAACTTATTACCGCGGCGAAGTGTGAAGCCCGTTGCCAAAACGTCTATAAGCGTTAGCTGTGCAATACGCGATGCCATCGGCATGTACATGTCGGTGTCTTCAGGTACTTCTAGCGACAGCACATAGCTGCATTCTTGCGCTAATGGGCTATCAGCAGAAGTAATACCAACTACTGTTGCATCATTCATGCGCGCAATTTGTGCTATCTCTACAAGGCTTTTCGTGCGGCCTGTATGGCTAATTAATACTACCACGTCACCGTCAGAGCAGTTCATGCAACTCATTCGCTGCATCAAAATGTCTTCAAAGTACACAACAGGTACGTTAAAACGGAAAAACTTATTCAGCGCATCGTGGGCAACCGATGCTGAAGCACCAAGGCCAAAGAATGAGATCTTTTGCGCTTGGGTGAGCAAGTCCACTACGCGATTTACTACATTCACATCAACCGACTGCCTTGCTACTTCCAAAGATGCCATGGTCGATTCGAATATCTTATTGGTGTATTCGTCAGGACTGTCGTTCTCATCAACGTGACGGTTAACGTATGGCGTACCGTTAGCAAGGCTTTGTGCCAAGTGCAGTTTAAAGTCGGGGAAACCTTTAGTATCTAAACGTCTGCAAAAGCGGTTAACTGTGGGCTCGCTTACATCCGACATTTTAGCGAGGGTTGCTATACTCGAATGAATGGCAGTTTGTGGGTTTGCAAGAATAACCTCAGCCACTTTCTTTTCAGACTTACTGAATGCAGCTTTACTTTGTGTAATTTTTTCTAAAATGTTCATACGGATATAGCAAATATTCGGCATATGTTGTTGTAAGGTACATTGGTTATAGTACCCAATGTGACGGCAGTGACAAGAAAAATGTAATTTTTTGACATTTTTTATTGCTGTGGCCAATGTAAATCAGGGTAAACTGAAGGAAAATAGAAAGAATCGAATCCTGTAGTTGGTTCAAGTTGTAATTTTACTACATTTGGTGTTAACTATACGGTAAAAATAGTCGAGGGTGTTGTAAATAACTGTACAATACACCGCGCATACATACATTTAAAAGGTCGACGAATATGGTATTGGATAATTCCTACGAGCCCTGTGATTTTGTACTCTTCGGTACGCTGGGCGATCTTTCACGACGCAAGTTATTGCCTTCATTATACCAGCTTGAAAAAGCCAACCTAATGCATCCAGACACCACCATTGTGGGTGTTGCTCGCCAAGACATGTCTTTAGAAGACTATATTGAAGAAGTGCATACCAACCTTGTTAAGTTTGGTGAAAAAGAGCTGTGCAATGAAACATGGGAGCGCATGAAAGCGCGTCTGCATTACGCATGTGTTGATATGAAAGACGTAGAGAGCTACTGCGTACTAGATGATCACGTTGACCCTGACCGTACCATGGTGTGCTACCTTGCAACGCCGCCAGCTATTTATGGTGACATTTGTCGCGGTCTACACAGCTGTAAAATCATCGACTCAAGCGTACGTGTAGTATTGGAAAAGCCAATTGGTCACGACTTAGCATCGTCAAAAGTTATCAACGAACAAGTTGCAGAATACTTCGACGAGAAACAAATTTATCGTATCGACCACTACCTAGGTAAAGAGACCGTTCTTAACCTGGTGTCGCTTCGTTTTGCAAACTCTATCTTCGCAACAAACTGGGACCATAACTGTATCGACCACGTGCAGATCTCAGTGGCTGAGTCGGTAGGTATTGAAGGTCGCTGGGGTTACTTTGATGACGCAGGTCAAATGCGTGACATGGTACAAAACCACTTATTGCAAATCCTTACGCTTATTGCGATGGAGCCGCCGGCTAGCCTCGATGCAGACAGCATCCGAGATGAAAAGTTAAAAGTCTTAAAAGCATTACGTCCTATCACCACTGAAAATGTGAAGCAAAACACCGTACGTGGTCAGTACACTGCGGGCTTTGTGAAAGGCGATGAAGTGCCGGGCTATTTGGAGGAAGAGGGCGCAAACGAGAAGAGCAAAACGGAATCATTTGTTGCATTAAAAGTTGAGCTGGATAACTGGCGTTGGGCGGGCGTGCCTTTTTACTTGCGTACTGGTAAACGCATGCCAACGAAAGTCAGTGAAGTTGTTATTTACTTCAAACGTCAGCCTCACAACTTGTTCTCAGACAGCTTTGCCACGTTGCCACCAAATAAACTGACTATTCGCTTGCAGCCAGATGAAGGCGTTCAAGTGACGGTAATGAATAAAGTGCCGGGTCTTGGCGGCGCAAGTGCGATGAACCTGCAAAAGTCAAAACTCAATCTGAGCTTCTCTGAAGAGTTTGAAGCTGAGCGTATTCCAGATGCATACGAAAAGCTGTTACTTGAAGTGATGTTGGGCGACCAATCACTTTTCGTTCGTCGCGATGAAGTTGAACAAGCGTGGAACTGGGTAGACGGTATTTTTGAAGCATGGGATGCCACAAACGAAGATCCGGATGGATACCCTGCAGGTTCGTGGGGACCCACATCGTCGATTGCATTGTTGGCGCGCGAAGATCGCAGCTGGTACGACAGTACCGCCAACATCAGAAAATCAAAGAAGTAGGAGCCGATCATGCAAGAAAATATCTTTACTTCTCGAGATGAACTTAACGATGCTTTTGCCGCGAAAATCGTTGCGATTTTAGGGCAGGGCATCGAACAAAACGGGCGAGCTAGTTTGCTTGTTTCCGGTGGCAGTACACCCCTTCCATTATTTCAGCGTTTATCTCAAGCCGAGTTAGCTTGGGATAAGGTCGATGTGTCTTTGGTGGATGAGCGCTGGGTAGAGGGTTCTGATAGCGCAAGTAACACCAAGCTCGTAAAAGAAAACCTACTTCAAGCAAATGCCGCTGCGGCGACTTTTGTTGAAATGAAAACAGCGCAAGCGAACGCAGAAGATGCAGTGGAAACCTGCACTGAACGTTTTAATGCGATGCAAAACCCGTTTGATGTGTTGATTTTAGGCATGGGCGAAGACGGTCACACCGCTTCTTTATTCCCATGTTCTGAGCAAATTCAAGCTGGACTCGACCTTGAAACAGACGCGGATTTTATTGCTGTGCAGCCAACAACCGCGCCACACCAACGTATGTCTTTAACGTTGAAGCGTATTCTGGACAGCAAAAATACCTTTTTACACTTAACAGGCGAAAGTAAAAAAGCAGTGCTGGATAAAGCACTTGCTGGTGATGATGCCTATGAAATGCCCATTCGCGCAGTATTAAAACATGCTGACGTGCAGTTGATGTGGGCTCCTTAGGAGAACTTAATGAATTCGACTATCCAAGAAGTAACTGAGCGCATTATTGAACGCAGTAAAGTGTCAAGAGCGGCCTACCTTGAAAAGGTAGAAAAGGCTCGCCGACAAGGACCGCATCGTGGTGTGCTTTCTTGTGGTAATTTAGCGCACGGTTTTGCCGCATGTGGTCAAGAGGATAAAGCCTCTTTAACCAGCATGACAAAAGCTAACATTGCGATTGTTTCTTCGTATAACGATATGCTTTCCGCACATCAACCTTACGAAGCGTATCCGCAACAAATCAAAGAAGCAGTTGCTTCAGTGGGTAGTGTGGCGCAATTTGCAGGCGGTGTGCCTGCAATGTGTGATGGCGTAACGCAAGGTAATCCGGGTATGGATTTAAGCTTGATGAGCCGTGACATTATTGCTCAATCTGCGGCAATTGCGTTATCTCATAACATGTTTGATGGCTCATTAATGCTCGGCATTTGCGACAAGATCGTACCGGGATTATTAATGGGGGCGCTGAGCTTTGGTCATTTACCAACCGTATTTGTGCCGGCTGGTCCAATGCCTTCAGGTATTCCGAACAAAGAAAAAGCCCGTGTTCGCCAAGCGTTTGCACAAGGCAAAGTTGGACGTGAAGAGCTATTAGATGCGGAGTCTAAATCTTATCACTCAGCGGGTACATGTACCTTCTACGGAACGGCAAACAGTAACCAACTTATTGTTGAGATTATGGGTTTGCACTTGCCTGGATCTTCGTTTGTTAATCCGGGTACGGAGCTGCGCTATGCGTTAACGGACGCGGCGGCAAAACAAGTGACCCGTTTAACCGATTTAGGGACAGAGTACACACCTATTTCAAAAGTGGTTGATGCAAAATCCATTGTGAATGGCTTGGTTGGTTTATTAGCAACGGGTGGCTCAACAAATCACACAATGCACATGATTGCCGTGGCGCGAGCTGCGGGCTATCACGTCACGTGGGACGATTTCTCCGATATTTCTAAGTCCGTGCCTTTATTGACGCGTATTTATCCTAACGGCTCGGCGGATATTAACCATTTCACCGCAGCAGGTGGCATGGCGCTGTTATTCAAAGAACTTTTGGACGCAGGTTTATTACACAACGACGTAACCACGATTTGCGGTGAAGGCCTTGAGAAATATACACAAGAGCCGAAGCTTGAAGACGGCGAACTCGTGTGGAAAGCCGGCCCAACGGAATCATTCGACAAAGACGTCGTCGCGAGCGTAAAAGCGCCGTTTAAACCAGACGGTGGTTTATCGGTACTGAGCGGGAACTTGGGCCGAGGTGTGATTAAAACGTCGGCAATGCGAGAAGGAACAAGCACGATTACTGCTCCAGCCGTTGTATTTGAAGATCAATTCGAACTCGATGCGGCCTTCCAAGCGGGCGATTTAGACAAAGACTGCATTGTTGTTGTGCGTTTCCAAGGACCAAAAGCCATTGGTATGCCAGAGCTTCACCGCCTGACTCCGCCACTTGGCGTATTGCAAGACAAGGGCTTTAAAGTGGCGTTAGTCACGGATGGTCGTATGTCTGGTGCTTCTGGAAAAGTGCCGGCTGCGATTCATGTCACGCCTGAAGCTTACGATGGTGGCATGCTTGCACGTGTTGAAAATGGCGACATGATTGAGTTAGACGCGTCTACAGGCACACTTAAATTACTGATTAGCGATGAAGCGCTAGCGGCGCGAGAGCCAAAGCAAGCGAATATTCACAATCACCACGTTGGTATGGGACGTGAAATGTTTGCAGGCATGAGAGGCTTGTTAACGGGCGCAGAAGAAGGTGCATGTTCGTTATTCCTCAGTCAGGAACAGGTGCTGTAATGGGACGTTTTGTAGCGGATGTAGGCGGAACGAATATCCGCCTCGCTCAGGAAGTGAATGGTCAGCTTTCTGAGATCAAAAAATATCTTTGCAAGGATTATGCAACCATCAAAGATGCGGTACTTCAGTACTTCTCGGAATATCCAGAAGTGAACTTTACTGCGGGTTGTATTGGTATTGCCTGTCCAACGAACAGTGACTCGATCAAGATGACTAATCATCACTGGGAGTTTTCTGTTCGTGAATTAAAGCAATCGCTGGAGCTTGATTGGTTAGAAGTGATTAACGATTACACTGCGGTTTCTATGTCGTTGCCTGTGCTAAGTGAACAGCAAAAACATCAAATTGGCGGAGGCTCAGCTGAGCAGGGCGGGCACATCGCGGTGTTTGGTCCGGGCACAGGGCTAGGTGTGGGTCACTTAGTGAATACTGCATCGGGTTGGCAGTCGATTCCCGGCGAAGGCGGGCATGTTGACTTTGCGCCTGTTGACGATATCGATATCGCGATTTTGCAGTTTTTACGCAAACGTTATGAGCGGGTATCGGCAGAGCAATTGTTATCCGGCAATGGCTTATTGCAAATCTATCAAGCGTTAGCTGAAAAAGCGGGTGAAGAAGCAACAATGCAAGCACCTGCTGACGTGACAGAAAATGCATTGGCTGGCTCATGCGATGTCTGTGTGGAAGCGTTAAACCGTTTTTGCGCCATCATGGGATCGTTTGCTGGCAACTTGGCACTGAACTTAGGGACATCTGGTGGTGTTTACATCGCAGGTGGTATCGTGTCTCGCTTTATTCCTTTCCTAGAAAACAGTGACTTTAGAGCGCGCTATGAAGCCAAAGGACGCTTTAAAGATTACGTATCGGTTATACCAACTTATGTCATTACTGAGCCTGACCACGGTTTGTTAGGAGCGGCGGCTTACTTGGAACAGCATTACCAGGGGTAATTATGCAAAATCAAAATTGGAAGCGCTCAGCTGAAAATATCTTTTCTCAAGGTCCTGTAGTGCCAGTCTTAGTTGTTGAAGATGTTGAAACCGCTGTGCCTATGGCAAAAGCGCTTGTAGAAGGCGGCATTAAAGTATTGGAAGTGACGTTGCGCACAGCCGCAGCGATGGACGTTATTAAAGTCATCGCTCAAGACGTGCCAGAAGCCATTGTTGGTGCGGGTACTGTCATTAATGCAGAGCAATTAGAGCAAGTGCAAAACGCAGGGGCGCAATTTGCGATTAGCCCTGGTATGACAAAAGATTTGTTAGAAGCAGGCAATGCTGGAGACATCGCGTTGATTCCCGGAATCGCGTCGATTTCAGAATTAATGAAAGGCATTGATTTAGGTTACGATCACTTTAAGTTCTTCCCGGCGGAAGCATCTGGTGGTGCTAAAGCGATTAAGTCGATTGGCGGACCTTTCCCTGATGTGAAATTCTGCCCAACAGGCGGCATTGGTATTGGTAATTACAAGCAGTACTTAGCTTTACCGAATGTGATGTGCGTAGGCGGTTCGTGGCTTGTGCCAGAAGAGGCATTAAAGTCAGGCGATTATGCGCGTATCACTGAGCTAGCAAAAGAGGCGATTGCAGGCGCAGCCGACTTATCGTAATGCGCTAGCCAGGTAAAACGAAAATGCGAGAAAAAGCCCGTTAATCAACGGGCTTTTTACTTTCGGTCCTAAACCACCTGCTTCAGTAGGTGGCTATCATTCATTTGGCGTTAAAGCAGAAAAAGGCGCTTGGGCCTTTATCAATGCGGCAATGGCGGGGGGCGCGATACGCGCTTTATTCTCATATAAAAATGCATTTATCGCGGCTGATGAACTCGCATCAATTCTCACTAACTTTTCGCTTTCCCAATTTCCTTTCAGTGTTTCTGCGTATTGTGGGTCGTCGATCACCAGTAAATACGTTAATTCTGGGCGCAGTCTAAAAATATCCAACACTAATCCGGTTGAAATCAAGGTTGAAGCACCCGATTCGATATCTTGCTGAAGTTTGTTGAGCAGTGCAGAGTCGTTAATTTGCTTTTTTAAGTCCTGCACAGAGTCGGCATTTTCAAGCTCGTCTAAGCCCAGCACCTCTTCTCCATATTCACGAATAACACCGAGCGATACATCCAACTCGTCAATGTAATCGTTAGGATCTGCGCCAGTGGGCTGAAACATGAACGAGGGAGCGACATGGTAATCACGCACACCAGAGGCTTTACTCGGCGCATTTTGTTGCATAACACACTGATAACCCTCGGGCTGGGTATTGATGATGGTAACAACAGAACATCCCATCGAAGCACAGTAGTGAGAAAAGTCATGATGTAATGCGACCCGTTCAAGTTGTTCTGCCCAAGCCTTGACAGTGGGTTGCTGAGCGTAGTGTTCAAGCGCTTTATCACTGTGTTCAGTAGGGCAACAACGCACTAAGTTGAAATAGTGTTTATCGGAGGTTGATAGGGTAGATTCATAGTCGCCTAAACCCACTTGAATCGAACCATCTTTGAAAATAGAACGTAACACAAACGTTGGGTTGTTTTTGATTTGTTTATTAAGTGTAAATTTCAACCAATTTAATAACGAAGAATCGTAGGTAAACGGCGCTGAAATAGCGTCGATTTTACGAATTACACTAATACGTTCTTTCGGGGTTAAGGACAGAGTTGGCGAGACCATTGATGAGTATTGCGGATCGGATAAAC
>CAXRCC010000076.1:0-6804 GCA_964228975.1 Paraneptunicella sp.
AGGTTTTGATATCGCGAAAGCGCTAGCCTCGGCAACAGGCGGCGACAGAGCTGGCGTACTTGAGTCTTCATTTGTTGCAGAAGTGAAATCTGACCTAATGGGTGAGCAAACTATTTTATGTGGCATGCAACAAACAGCAGCCATTCTTGCTTACGACAAAATGGTGGCTGAAGGTGAAGATCCTGCCTACTCAGCGGCGATTGTTCAGTTTGGCCTTGAAGCGGTAACAGAAGCGTTGAAGATTGGCGGTGTCACCAACATGCTAGACCGTCTTTCAAATCCGGATAAGTTGAAAGTGATGGCACTTTCAGCGCAAATCGAAGACGAGCTTCGTCCGTTATTCGAAAAGCATTTCGACGACATCATTACGGGAGAGTTCTCTCGCACCATGATGGAAGATTGGGCAAACGACGACGCTAATCTGCTTAAATGGCGCAGTGAAACCCAAGATACGGGTTTTGAAAATGCACCTGTTTACGACGGCAAAATCGACGAGCAAACCTTCTTCGATAAATGTTTATTCATCATTGCCATGATTAAAACAGGGGTTGAAGTGGCTTTTGAAGTGATGGTTGAAGGCGGCATCTTACCAGAGTCGGCTTACTATGAATCGCTACACGAAACCCCGCTTATTGCAAATACCATTGCCCGTAAGCGTTTGTACGAAATGAATGTGGTTATCTCCGATACGGCTGAATACGGTAACTACTTATTCGCAAATCAAGCGGTGCCAATTTTACGTGAGAAGCTTATGCCAACCTTAGATAAACGCTTAGTGGGCATTGGTTTGGAATCGGGCTCCGCCAGTGTAGACAACCAAGCACTGGTTGCAGCCAATGCCAAATTGCGTGAACACCCTGTTGAAACCATTGGTGCAGAACTGCGCGGTTACATGAAAGACATGAAAGCCATTGTTGAAAGCTCGCAATAAGCGAGCTCAACCAAAGTATTGAATTTCCTAAGCCTTGTTTAAAACATTCAGACTTTCCTAAGTCATCTCTAGACAGTTTCTGTCGTTAGTGCTTGCCGAGCACTTTTTGCCCTACCCATTTGGGTGGGGCTTTTTTCTTTATGCTTCCAGCACTAAAGCTAATGCGCCTAAAAGCCCCGCCTTATCACCTAATCCCGGTGCCGTTACAATATCACTTAGGGTCATGGCATTTGGCATGGCTAAATATCCGTTAAGTGAGGTTTCTGCGTAGCGAATGGTGTTTTCCAAAAGTCCGTTTTTTGCCATTACTCCACCGCCAAAGGCAATACGTTGCGGACTAAAACTGATCATTAAATTATGGACTAACTTGGCGAGCACTTTGGCTTGGATATCCCACGCAGGGTGGTTATCACTGAGTGTTTCTGGTGGTGCATGCCATATTTTGTGCATTGATGCACCCGCAGCAAGGCCCTCAATACAGCTACCATGATAAGGGCATACACCTTGAATACCGTCTACCTCACCAATGTACAAATGGCCAATTTCTGGATGCAGTAACCCTTTTAAAGTGCGCCCGTTAATCACAATGCCTGCGCCCACACCTGTGCCAATGGTGACGTAAATACTCACATCCGTATCTTGCGCCGCTCCCCAGCGATATTCCGCAAGTGCTGCGGCGTTTACGTCGGTATCTAAGTAGATGTCACAAGATAACGCAGACGATAACGTGCTCACCAAAGGCGTGTTCTTCCAGCCCGGTTTGGGCGTGGTTGTGATGCTGCCATAGGTAGGGGATTTAGGGTTTAAGTCCACCGGACCAAAAGTCGCCAACCCCATTTGAGAAAAGGCGAAGCCAGCGTGTTTTTGCTGTTCAAAGAAGGCAATGGTTTGGGCCAGTGTTTCTTTGGGGGTTGTGGTGGTAATGCGGGTTTGGGCCACAATATCACGCTGTTCAGTTACCAGCGCGCAGTTAAATTTTGTGCCCCCGGCTTCGATAACCGCGTAAAGCGTTGTCATAGCAATTTATCTCTCTTACAAAATTAGGCGTAAATCAGCACAAGTACGGTCGTGACGGCCAATAAAATGACGGATAACACTAAATAGTTTTTCCACCACGGCAAGGCAAATTCTGCTTCTACATCTTGGTGAAACTGAGCCTTGCTCCAAATGAACTTTTCTTGCTCTGCGTTAATTTTTTGCGGTTTAAGCAAGCTAACGGTAATGCCCACGGAGCTGGCAATGACAAATAAAATCGCGGCAACATGTAAAAAGTGAATATTCATGTATCCGGAGAACTGTGCCACAAGCATGATCACAGATAGCGCCAGCGACACCATAAAGCTCACAAAAGCGCCATTAGCAGTCATACCTCGCCACAATGAACCTAATAAAAATACCGATACAACAGGCGGAGCAATGTAGGACAGGACCGACTGTAAGTACTTGAACAGTGACCCAAATTGCTCAATGAAAGGGGCCCATGCAGCAGCGGCAATCATGAAGCAAAACGCCGTGATTCGCCCTGTTTTCATAAGTTGTTCAGAAGTGAGTTGTGGCTTGGCTTTTTTAACAAAATCCATGGTGACAAGCGTGGAGGCGGAATGCAGTGTTGAGTCGATACTCGACATGAGTGCCGCTAAAATCCCCGCGACAACGAGGCCTTTTAACCCGGCCGGGAGTAAATCAAAAATCAACGTTGGATATACCATATCGGGGTTTTCCAACTCAGGATAAAGGAGGCGAGCCATGGTGCCGGGAAACACCATAATAAACAAAACGGGTAATTTTAATGCAGCAGCGAGTAACAGCCCCCAGCGCCCGTGTTGGTTGTTTTTGGCGCTTAGCACTCGCTGGACCATAAACTGATTGGTACACCAGAAATAAAAACCCAACAGAGGCACACCGAATAACAAGCCCGTCCACGGCATGGCCGGGTCATCAGCTGGGCGGATCAGGCTCATGGCTTCTGGTGGTGTGACCGCCATTACCTTATCCCAGCCTCCTACTTTATCGTAAGCCGCAACGGTAACGGCAATGGCACCAATTAGGATCAGCACTGTTTGCATTGCATCGGTATAAATCACAGCTTTTAGCCCACCAACAATGGTGTATAAACCCGCTGCAACCGATAGCAATGAAATGATGACCCACAATTCGTATTCAGGAAAGATGAGTTTGAGTAACAGACCGCCTGCAAATAGCGCAGCGGCAGTATCAATCAAAATGTTGCCAACAAGCGTTACCCCGGAAAAATAGAAGCGAGAACGTGCATCGAAACGCTTCTCCAAATATTCTGGCATGGTGTAAATTTTAGAGTTCAAATAAATCGGTAATAAGAAAACCGCGAAAAAAACCAATACAACCGAGGCCATCCATTCGTAGTTAAAAACAGAAATTCCCGTTGCATAGGCATCACCCGAAAGGCCGATTAACGTGGTACTTGAAATGTTCGATGCAAACAGTGAAATGCCCACGAAAGGCCAAATCATGCTGCGGCCCGCTAAAAAATAGTCCTGCGCGTTTTTATGGCTTGAACCGACTTTAATGCCGACAAACATCACAACGGCAAAATAAAGAATGATGAAAGTGATATCAATTTGACTGAGGCTAAAATCCACCATAGACAACTCGTTTTAGGTTCCAGTTAAACAGTAAAAGGGGCATGATGCCCCTCGTGTTAGAAAGTATATTTCAGGCTAATATTGGTCGTTCGACCATTCAGCGGTCTTGCTCTAATAATATCGCCCACTTCGGCTGAGCCTTCCTCAGACTCCGTTATCACAAACTCGTCGGTGAGATTGTTCACGTTCAACGATGCAGATAACTGATCGGTGATATACCACGTTGCGAATAAATTAGTGATCACATAAGCATCTTGCTGCAAATCGTTATTGTCTTGAACGTAAAAATCGTCCGACCCTTGGAAAGTCACGCCAACCAAGAAGTCGTCATGTTCATATTGTGGCGTAATGGTGTAGATGTAATCCGCTTGACGACGCGGCGTATTGCCTACTAACGCGGGGTTGAATTTATCGTCGCTGATTTCGGCATCTGTCCAAGTGAGGTTGCCCGATACAGAGAAACCCTGACCCAATTCATAACGGCCTTCCAGTTCTAAGCCCGTTGCTTCGTACTCTCGAATGAAGGTAAGGCCACTAGTGACTTCTGCTTGTGTGTCTTCGGTAACGGTGTCGAATAGCGTAGCGTTTAGCTGATAATCTTTGGTGCCAATTTTTACACCTACTTCGAATTGCTCAGTTTCGTCAAAACCCGATGTTGTGCTGGTTAAGCTGCCATCTTGGTTAAGCGTGCCCGCAATTTGCAGTAAGCGATCTGCGATGGCTCTGCCGCCTTCACTGTAGCGAGCAAAGAAGGTAATGCTGTCGGAGTAAAGATACGATCCCCCGAAAGAAAACGAGGTATTGTCTGCTTCGTAGTTCACCAACTGGCTGCTAGCGCCTGCACGGTTGAGATTGATAACACCGCCACCGAATCCAAACCCATTGGCAGAAGAGGCATCTTCGCTGTTGTTATCAATAATGCCGTTACCGTTTAGGTCGACATCGGTATTGCCACCACAGCATGAACTGATGAGCTCGCCGTCTGCATCAACGGTATCGCGACGGGCACTAATATCAAATAACCAGCTGTCGCCTAGCTCAAAACCAAGGTTTATGTAAGGTGCCGTGGTGGTGTACTCTAAGTCCCAATCCCACGACAAGAAGCTCGGTGTCCAAAGGCCGTTATTCACCAAAGGGGCGCCATCGGCATCGGTAATGTGCAGGTATTGAGAGTTATCCCCATCCACGGTTTGAATAAAGGTTTGCCAGCTGTTCCAGCTCGTATCAATATTTTGTCGAGAGTAGTAATAGCCCACGGTGAGCGACACGCCATTGTCGAACTCTTTTTTGATATTCAGATCGTTAATGGTGTTACCTAAATCTTCGTATTCAGTATCGAATAGCAAATTCACAAAGGCTAACCCGTCATAATTTTCACCTGCGCCGGGGCCATTGGCTAAGGTGACTTGGGTACTGGAACAATTAAATGCGTTGCCGTCTCCATC
The DNA here is from genome assembly GCA_964228975.1 of Paraneptunicella sp. Lineage (GTDB taxonomy): Bacteria > Pseudomonadota > Gammaproteobacteria > Enterobacterales > Alteromonadaceae > Paraneptunicella. The sequence continues at coordinate 4,998 of CAXRCC010000076.1, forward strand.
TCGCGCGGCACCGCAAATGGCATCAGCCATGCTTTGCGCACTTTGCGGCCCATAAGCGCCAAAAGTATCAGTAAAGGGCGAGATAAAAGCGCCATCGATATCACTATTTCGGAATTTGTTAACCAAGGTAATGCTGTCGGTCAGTTCCAAATTCGCTTCAAATCCAAATGAGGTTACATTGGATTCAATGCCGTCGGAAACATCGCGTGAACGCGGATTACCGTATGCATCAAAGGTAGAAATGTTTTTGGTGAATGCCGAATGCAGTGTTTCGCTACGCGCATCGAAGTGTGCCAATGCGCCATAATCGCCGTTGCTTTTCACTCTAACAGGAGCGGGTAAATACGTGGTGGCTTTGTCGTCTAGGTGTTTAAAGTGAAAGCGAATAAATCCGTTGTCGAGCTCTCGGGTGAGATTAAATCGAACTTGGCCGCCATCGTCGCCATTAAAGCCTGTGTCTCGCGTGCCCTCGCCATGTCTTGTGTGGCCTGCAATATGAAAGTAGGTGTCGCTGTTAATCTCACCGCCATAAGCAAAATCAACGCGAAATTCGTCGTAGTCCACACCAAAAGAGGTGCCGATTGCACCGCCTTCACCGTTTTCGCCTGTGGCACTAATCAAGTTAATCACACCGCCAGGGGAATTACTGGCAAAGGTCGAGGCAGAGCCTCCTCGAACCGCTTCAACCAATGACACTGACCAATCGTACCGCAGGAAATTATCCGTGTTACCAAAGTTGATATCGCCAAATTCCAAAACGGGCAAACCGTCTTCGTGAATTTGCATGAACTTCGATCCGCCGGTGGCGAGTGGAATGCCGCGAATGGTGAGGTTGGCATTGCCGCCCCCGCCAGAGGATTCGGCTCGAATACCGGGTAAGGCGCGAAATACTTCTGCCGTTGAGCGCGGGGCGAGCTTAAGGATATCTTCATCATTAAACGCGCTAACCGACACACTGGCTTCTTGCAGAGTGGCACCCGAGGGTGACGCGGTAACAACAATTTGTTCGTATTTCTCTTTTTCCGAATTTGGATTTGTGTCCTGTGCCAGAGCGTAAGGACTCAAACCTGTTCCTAAAATAATGGACAGTGTCTTTGCTAATATTGTGCGGTTAGGGTGCGCTTTCATCGAAAACTCCAAGCGTGAATAAAACAATGCTTCAACGTCAGAAAACAATTCAATGCTCATCTGTATTTTCTCACTCGTTTTCGTTTTTAGCGCGTTAATGACAAATTCCATTATTGGCTTGATCTAAAAACTTAAACGATTAAGATTACGTTAGCAAAGTTAAACTCGAATGTAAAACACTTGTAAATTTATAGCATATATACAAAGTAATGGTTTAACTAAAACGTTTAATATAATGACTGAGTGAGACAGCGATGTACGATACAGATTCGGCCTTATCTTATTGTTTAAACGAGATTAATAGTCGCTATGCAAAAGATGATGCAGAGGGGAAAAACCGAGCGCTTTTTGACGCCGCGTTGTCGTTGCACTTCCCACGATTATTTAACATTTTGAATGACATTTATGGGCATCGATTCGATTTCCATCATCAATTAACCAAGCTAACGCAAATTCTTTATCAAAGTTTTGTTAACCGTTCGGATACATTAAGAGCTTTAGACGAACAACGAAAAAATAGCCCTGATTGGTATCAAAAATCTAATATGTTGGGCATGGCGGTGTACGTTGATCTCTTTGCTGGAGACTTAGAAAAGCTCAAAGGTCGCATTCCGTATTTACAGGATTTAGGTGTAACGTACCTGCATTTGATGCCGCTTTATGCCGTGCCCAAAGGCGA
>CAXRCC010000077.1:0-6252 GCA_964228975.1 Paraneptunicella sp.
CCATGCCGACTCTCAAGTTAAGATGCAGTCGGCAATACAGTTACTTGAAGAACACAACTTAGCTTATACCCCTATCAATTATGCCGTTGCATATGATTATGTCACCGGCACTAATCACAGACTCATAGGCTTATTAAACGAATATATTCAAGCGCAGAATATTGATGCCTATGCTTTTGAATCGCTCTATAACGAGTTTATTGCCAACCATCCAGATAGAGATGCGTCTAGTGTTTATCGTTTAAACGAAACGATTGGGCATCTTGGTCATGCCTGCACGAGCTCTAACCAGGTTGTAGGCGCGTTAGATGAATCAATTAGTGAGCAATGCAATGAATCTGGTATACCGGAGCTAAAATCGCTATTGAACGAGCTTAAATCAACACAAGTGAAGATGAGTGCGTGTGTGAAAGAGGCGCAAGAACAAGCTGAATCCATAAAAAATGAGCTTGAGTCTGCCAAGATGGAAGCCATTACCGATCCGCTTACAAAATTGTTGAATCGACAGGGGCTTAAGAAAATGTTTGAAGCCTACGTAACAGGGGCAAAAGACGTTAAATTAAGCGCGGCGATGGTAGATATCGATCATTTCAAGAAGTTTAACGACAACTATGGGCACCTGATTGGCGATGTTATTTTACGGCGAATCGCTAAGTTACTGCTTGATGTTATTGGAAGCAAAGGAGAAGCCTTTCGTTACGGCGGGGAAGAGTTCTTAATATTGATCCCCGATACAGAGCTCGACGCTGCAACCAATATGATTGAGGACATTCGTTCAAGGGTTGAGAAGCTGCGTTTTGTCAGCGCTAAAACCAAGCAACGTTTACCGAAAATTACAATATCTGCTGGCGTGACGCAGTTTAGTCTAGGAGAGCAGATGGATAACTTAATATCACGTGCAGATGAAGCGTTATATAAAGCAAAAAATGCAGGTAGAAACCAAATAAATAGCACTTTTCACTCACGTTAGGTGCCCCAAGCACAACTCGCCGGATTGAATGCATTGTCGTACTTTTATACTGTAAATAGATAAAACAAAGCCCAGACTAACTTATGAGTAGACTGGGCTTTTTGCATTTTGAATCAGTAAGCAAACTTATTCTGGCAGTATTTTAGAAACCACATTGATTGGGAAGCTAATGTGGTCATGTGTGGATGTTCCGCCTGGGAAGCCTAAAAGGCCAAGCTCAGGAACTGCGCCGTAAACGTTTGCATCGGAGTGAAAAGCCAAGGTCGCAATCTTAAGCGTCGGCTCGTTCATCGGGCAGAAAGGAAGGTGACGAGTAATGCTCCCACGTCCTTTGGCATCTGGGATCAGAATATTAGGTGCGCCACCTAATGCAGAAGGTGCCATACCGTCGATGTTGCCATCACCGCTGAAATCTCGCTCAAATACACCCCAAAGCGTATACGCACCATTTACCACAAGGTTGCGGGCTTTAATAGAAAGTACAGAACCGCCATTGTCATCACATTTAATTTTCATGATGCCTTTCACTTTCATCCAATCGCCAAGCACGATTTCTTCGTTTGGATAAGAGCGGCTAGCTGCCCAAGGCTCGGCATCTTGAACATCTGGCACAGGGGCACGCGTCCCATCAGGTGCAACAATTACGGCAACGTCCATGAAAGGTAAATTTTGATTTTCCGGCGCAGGTGCTGGGAATAATGCACCTAAAGCAGGATCGAAACCCGAGGCAAGGACAGTGTCATCCGGTGACTCAGGTGTTAAGTCGAAAGGTGTTGTTGCGCCATCTGCTGGGTTATGAGCAAATGCAAAGTTAAAACCGATAGCCCCGAACGCGCCTCCAAAGTCCCAAACTGGCTGACTCAAATGGCGATTGAAGCCCGTCATCGGTGTACCTAAAGTGACGAGTGTATCATCCGTTTGTCTTAATACATCTTCGGCGTTGGCTGTACCAACCGTACTGATTGCTGCTAATGCAAGTGCGACTTTTGATAATTGCTTCTTAATCTTCGAGTTAAAGCTTAAAGGCTTCATTAAATTCCCCTTAAAATTTGTGTGTTAAAACTGCCATACACAAATGCTGTCTTTCGTAATCTCATCATTTGGTGTTTACGTCCATTTTGACGTTTTGATAATTCGCTAAATATGAGTCCTTGAATGGCATTGCGCCCTAACATCGAACAACGAGGAATGCATTGGAGCAACTGCACTAAAGTACAGTTGAATCAAGAGGAGAGGAAAAAGTCTTTATAAGTAAATGAGATAGGTAAGGAGAATTCTGACGTGCTTTAGAATAAAAAATGCAAGAAAAACGCTAACAAATCAAAATTGAGGCCATTATATCATCAATGACAAATAACAAAAGCGAAAAGGTGGTAATTTTATTTGGCGTGCAACAAAAAGCCCGGCGGTAAGAATACCTGCCGGGCTTTGATGCCGTGAAAAGCGGCTATCGAGTCAATTTAGGCTTATACGCGCTCAAAAATAGTCGCAACACCTTGACCCAAACCGATACACATAGTGGCTAAGCCAACAGACTTATCTTTACCTTCCATAAGGTTGATAAGCGTTGTGCTGATTCGAGCACCAGAACAGCCCAGTGGGTGACCTAGGGCAATTGCGCCACCGTTAAGGTTAACCATGTCGTCTACTTTGTCTTCAAGACCCAGTACCTTCACACAAGAAAGTGCTTGTGCAGCGAAGGCTTCGTTGAACTCTGCAATCTCAATATCTTCAATAGACATGCCAGCGCGCTTAAGCGCTTTTTGCGTTGCAGGAACAGGACCGTAACCCATGATTGCTGCATCACAGCCAGCAGAAGCCATTGCACGGATTTTAACACGTGGTGTTAATCCCAGCTCTTTTGCTTTATCTGCGGACATTACCAACATGGCTGAAGCGCCATCAGAAATAGCAGAAGACGTTGCCGCTGTTACCGTGCCATTGACAGGGTCGAATACTGGGCGAAGTGTACTCAATGATTCGGCTGTTGATTCTGGACGAATAACTTCATCGTAATCCACTTTAACCAAACGACCGTCAGCATCGTGACCTTCGATAGGCAAGATTTCGTTTTTCCATGCACCTTCAAGCGTTGCCGCGTGAGCGCGTTGGTGTGAACGTGCGCCAAAGGCATCTTGCTGCTCACGAGTAATACCGTTTTGACGACCCAACAGCTCTGCTGTTAAGCCCATGCTGCCCGATGCTTTTGCCGTATAGCGAGCAAGGCCAGGATGGAAGTCAACGTTGAAGTTCATCGGTACGTGACCCATGTGCTCAACGCCGCCGATGATGAATACATCACCGTTATCCGTCATGATGCTCTTAGCGGCGTCATGAAGCGCGCTCATTGAAGAGCCGCATAAACGGTTAACCGTTACCGCGCTTGTTGAGCGAGGAATACGTGTTAAAAGTTGTGCGTTACGCGCAAGGTTGAAGCCTTGCTCTTTCGTTTGTTGAACACAACCCCAAATGATGTCTTCGATCTCAGCGGGATCAAGGTTCGGGTTGCGGTCAAGTAAACCTGTCATGAGTGCGGCAGAAAGGGTTTCTGCACGAACATTACGAAATACACCACCTTTTGAGCGACCCATTGGGGTGCGAATGCAGTCTACAATTACTACGTCTTTCATTTTTCGTTCCCCCAATTACGCGTTAAAAAACGATTTGCCGTCAGCAGCCATCTGCTTGAACGAATCTGTTAGTTGGTAAATCGCGCCAAGGTGTTCATATTTCTCTGCTAATGCAACGAAATTCTGTAAGCCCATTGTCTCGATGTAACGGAAGATACCACCACGGAATGGAGGGAAACCGATACCGTAAAGTAGTGCCATATCCGCTTCTTCAGCAGAATTAACAATGCCTTCTTCCAAACAACGAATAGCTTCGTTAGCCATAGGTACCATCAAGCGAGCCATGATTTCTTCTGCATCAAAGTCTTTCTTATCTGCAGAGTGCTCACCTACGATGTCATACGCTGCTTGAGCAGGTGTTTTCACCGGACGACCACGCTTATCTTTGCTGTAATCATAGAAGCCAACGCCGTTCTTCTGACCGAAGCGTTCTGCTTTATACAGCATAGTAACGGGATCGTTACCAATTTTTTCCATGCGCTCAGGGAAGCCTTGCGCCATTACGTCACTAGCGTGATCAGCGGTATCGATACCTACAACATCAAGTAGGTATGCAGGGCCCATAGGCCAGCCGAACTGCTTCTCCATCACTTTATCAACGGCAACGAAATCAGCGCCATCAAGTAGCAACTGGCTGAAGCCTGCAAAGTAAGGGAATAAGACGCGGTTTACTAAGAAACCAGGGCAGTCGTTAACAACGATAGGCGTTTTGCCCATTTTCAGTGACATTGCCACAACGTTATTAATCGTTTCTTCTGATGTTTTCTCACCACGGATAATTTCAACTAATGGCATTTTGTGCACAGGGTTGAAGAAGTGCATACCGCAGAAGTTTTCAGGGTTAGAAAGGTTTTCAGCAAGGCGAGTGATGGAGATAGTGGAGGTGTTTGAACAGATAACGGTGCCATCTGCAACATTCTCTTCCACTTCTTTCAGTACTGAGCCTTTGATTTTCTCGTTTTCAACAACCGCTTCAATAACGATTTCGCTGTTCTTGATTGCGCTGTATTCCAAAGAAGGCGTGATGTTGTTAAGTGTTTTCGCCATTTTCTTAGCGTCAACTTTACCGCGTTTCATGCCTTTGCCAAGGATGTTTGCCGCTTCATTCAAGCCCAGTTCAAGCGCAGGCTCGGCAATGTCTTTCATGACAACTTTTGTGCCTTTAAGTGCTGCTTGGTAAGCGATACCGCCGCCCATGATGCCCGCACCCAATACTGTAGCGTTTTCAAATTGCTTAGTAGCCTTCTTCGCTGCTTTTTTACCGCCGCCTTTAACCAGCTGGTCGGCAAGGAAGATGCCAATTTGCGCTTTCGCTGCATCCGTTTTGGCTAACGTAGCGAACGCTTCGTTTTCTGCTTTTAGCGCGCCTTCGCGATCTAAAACAGAGGCTTTTTCTAGCGTGTTAACCACAGCGTGTGGAGCTGGGTAGTGTTTACCCGCTTGTGCGAAGACCATGCCTTTTGCTGTTGAGAAGCTCATCATTAGCTCATTCTTAGGCATAGTGAATGGCTTCAATTTCGCTTCACGGCGCGCTTTCCAGTCAAGCTTGCCGTCGATGGCATCTTTAAGCATGCCAAGTGCTGCTTCTTGCAATTTCTCTGGAGCAACAACCGCGTCGATAGCACCTTCATCAAGGGCTTTTTGCGGCTTGCGCTCTTTACCTGTTGTCATCCACTCCATTGCGTTATCAGCACCGATAACACGAGGAAGTCTTACTGTGCCGCCAAATCCAGGAATCAAGCCTAATTTCACTTCTGGAAGACCGATAACTGCGTTGGTATCAGCAACACGAAGGTCACAAGCAAGCGTCATTTCACAGCCGCCACCTAAAGCGTAGCCATTGATAGCTGCGATTGTTGGGAAAGGAAGGTCTTCGAAAGCATCGAATTTCTTAGCAGTCGCTTGAGTCCATTGAAGTAACTCTTCGTCTGGTAACGCGAAGATTTTTCCAAACTCAGTGATGTCGGCACCTACGATGAATACGCCTTTCGCAGAACGTACCATTGCACCTTTAACATCGCTGTTGTCCTTAAGTAAATTGGTTACTTCTGCCAATTCATCTAAGGTTTGCTTATCAAATTTATTGACTGAGCCGGCAGCGTCAAAAACAACGTCGGCAATCCCGTCATCAAGTAGGGTTACGCAGAGGCTTTTGCCTTCAAAAATCATGTTCTTCTCCTTAGTAGATACCCAGGATTAGTTGAGCCAACCTCAACTCGAGATAGACCACTCAATAAGTAAGTAGACTAGCTCGAGCTGAGGCGAGTTCCCGATTTGGGAGTGTCATTGTTGTAAAAGCGGCGTTAAATAGCAATAAAAATTCAAACAAATGTTTAAACTTTTATTTCACATCTTAGAGGGGGGAATTTTACCCTGCTAATAACGCCTCAAAATAAACCGAATAAAATTAATTATTTACGTAAAATTTATTGCTTTTCTGGTTGGACCAGTTGCCAAAGGCGCTGATCTCAAAAAGGTTTCAAAGCATAACAAATACGTTATTAATTTGCTGGCTGCCACTGAAAAACGCCTTGGAAAACGTGGCAATTAGAAGTTGCAGTTCCGGCATTAGTGATAAAAATTTGTTGTGAAGTGGATGTGGAATACGTCAAATATTGGCTACAAAACGCACTTTGGCCCGGGCCGATTACG
>CAXRCC010000078.1:0-15961 GCA_964228975.1 Paraneptunicella sp.
GCAAACACATCGGCACAATCAATATAATGGAGAACGGCAAAGACCAGCTTTCGTACTGTGCAGTTAATAGAAGAAAGACAAAAACCACCGCTAACATGAACACAACAATTGCCGTGTTACCTGTGTTTCTCTCTTGATAAGAAAGCTCTGTCCATTCGTAGGTGAAGCCCGGCGGTAACACCTGCTCAGCAATTTGCTCCATTCTATCCAACACTTCACCCGAGCTGTAGCCAAACGCCGCGTTTCCGGTAATGGCAGCCGCAGGATACAAGTTGTATCGAGGCAAACGAGAAGGACCAGAGGTATCTTCCACTGTGGCAATCGTACCAATTGGCACCATATCGCCGCTATTACTGCGAACGCGCAACCTCAATAAATCGTCTTTGTTTTCACGATACATAGACTCACTTTGCAATGTCACCCTGAAAGTGCGCCCCTTGTAGTTGAAATCATTAACGTAACTTGAACCAATATACGCTTCGAGTGCATCAAACACGTTCTGCAATGGCACATTAAGCTGACGCGCTTTTTCTCTGTCTATATTGAGATAAATACGAGGCGTACTGGTTTCAAAGAAGGTAAACACGGCTGTTGCTTCGGGTGATTGGTTCGCAGCCATCACCACGCCCCATGTTGCCATTTCTAAGGCTTGGGGTCCGTTTCCTGCCACGTCTTGGATCATCATCTTGAATCCACCACCGTTACCAATACCGTTTACCGCTGGCGGTGGTATCGCCACCACAAAGGCTTTGTCGTTAAAGCCAATTTTAGCGCGTATCTCATCGATGATTTCTGTTGCCGAGCGACGTGCTTCAAAGGGTTCAAAAACCGCAAAAATAGCACCAGCATTACTGGCATTAGTAAAGGTTGCACCGGAAAAACCCGTGAACGATACCGTGTTTTTCACACCATCAATCGCCAACAATTGCGGGATAATGTCTTGAATCACGTCGTCAGTGCGCTCAAGGGATGCGCCAGAAGGCAACTGAATGGCAATAATGGCATAGCCTTGATCCTGCTCCGGGATAAACCCAGTTGGGATCTTCGACATCTGCCAGCCCGTAAACGCCATTAGGCCAACATAGGCCAACAACATTAGCGCACCAATTCGAAGAATGCGTTTAATTAGCCCAGCATAAGCCCCCGAGGCGCTCTCGATAATACGATTAAACCAATCGCCTAATGCGGCGCGTTTAGAGTTCGATTTCGGCGCTGAATTACGCATAAACATGGCAGCCATTGCAGGGCTTAACGTTAATGACACCACCGTAGATAGCATAGTCGCAGAGGCAATAGTGACACCAAACTGACGATAAAATTCGCCGCTAATACCTTCCATGAGCACGGAAGGCAAAAATACCGCAACCAACACTAAACTTGTTGCAACGAGCGCCCCGCCAACCTCAGTCATGGTTTCTTTCGCCGCTTGAATGTTGTCCTTCCCTTCACGCAATTTGCGCTCAACGTTTTCTACGACAACAATGGCATCATCAACCACAATCCCGATAGCCAACACCAAACCAAATAATGACAACATATTCAGTGAGAAACCAAAGGCATACATGAGGGCAAATGTGCCAATTAACGACACTGGAATCGCAATCACTGGAATAATGGCGGTACGCCAGCTTTGAAGGAAAGCCACAATAACCACAACAACCAATGCAATGGTTTGTAGCAAAGTGATGTAAACCTCTTGCATCGAGGCTTCAATATATTCTGTTGGGTTATAAACAATGGTGCTTTCAATGCCTGCTGGGAAATGTTGCTCCAAATCAGCCAGCAACGCTTTAACCCCTTCCGCTGTGGCTAAGGCATTCGCACCCGGGCGCATTGTGATAGGCATCACAACAGACGGGTTCATTCCCAAATACCCTTTTGAGTTGTAATCCTGCGCACCAAGTTCTATTTTGGCGATATCTTTAAGCAACAATAACCCTGTTCTCTCGCCGTTACGCACGATGATATTTTCAAACTCTTCAACCGATTTTAAGCGACCGTGGGTTTGTACAATCATTTCAAACGCATACTGAGATGGCATCGGGGGCTGATTAAGCGTACCACTGGAGACTTGTAAGTTTTCAGCTTGAATCACCCGGGTCACGTCATCCGGCGCTAAACCGTATTCCGCCATTTTTCCCGGATCGAGCCAAATACGCATGGAATATTCGCTACCACCAAACACCTGTACATTACCTACGCCATCTAATCGCGATAATTTATCGACTAGATTTAAAACCGCGTAGTTACCAATTTCGGTTTGATCGTAGCTGTTATCCGGTGAAAACAGGTTGATGACCATCAGCATGTCGGGCGAGTTTTTCACGGTGGTAACACCGAGTCGTCGAACCGGCTCAGGCAAACGTGGCAATGCCGCCGACACTCGGTTTTGTACCAATACCTGAGCAGTATCGAGGTCCGTGCCCGTAGCAAACGTAATGCTAATTGTTAAGCGCCCATCGTTTGTTGATTGCGACGAAACATACAACATCGATTCAACGCCGTTTATCTCTTGCTCTAACGGTGCAGCAACCGTTTGCGCGATGATCTCCGAGCTTGCTCCCGGGTAAGTCGCGTTAACTTGAATTTGTGGCGGAACAATATTTGGGTACTGGGCGACGGGCAAAGCCGCAAGGCCGAGGAAGCCAAATATAATGATCATTAAAGAGACCACCGTCGCCAAGCGCGGTCGGTCAATAAAGAAATGGGTAAAATTCATCAGGCTTACTCTCCTGCTCCAGCTGGAATAGGTTGTAACGCCATTCCCGGACGGATCATTTGAATGTTACCTGCAACAACTTGTTCATTCGCTTGCAAGCCAGATTTAACAATACGTGCGCCTTGCTCCGACAATCCCCCTAATCTGATGTAACGCTTTTCTGCTTTATTTTCATTGCCAACCAAGTACACGTATTTTTTATCACGCTCAGACATAATCAGTCGGTCATCCAACGTCACCGCATCATACTCAGGAATCGGCGCAATTCTCAGTCGACCAAACATGCCCGGCTTAATAAGACGATTCGCATTAGACAGCACCGCGCGCGCTTCAGTTGTGCCAGTATTAAAATCGAGGGTATTTGCCGAAAAGTCGAATGTGCCTTCATGCAGATATTCATCTTCGTCTTGCAGTTTGATAGCGATGGGGTATTCGTGGCTGCCAGAGTCTTCCACAGGGTTATCGTCTGCGATTCCGCGTCGAATGTATTCAAGTACCTTGCTTTCACTGCCGCTGAAATAGAAATAAATGGGGTCCACGGTCACTATCGTGGTTAATGTATCTGCCGAAGCATTACCGCCGTTAATTAAGTTGCCTGCATCACGATATGTTCTATCAATACGCCCCGAGATGGGCGCAACTACACTGGCAAATTCCAGATTCAATTCAGCTCTATCAACGTTAGCTTGGGCGACTTGCACTTGTTGAATTCTTTCATCGAGCTGCTCTTCCGAGATCGATTTCTTTTTCACAAGATCTTGCGCACGGCTCAACTCTTTTTCGGCTAAATTGAGCTGCGCTTGTGCACTGGATAACTCAATTCGAAACGGGCGTTTGTCCAGTTCATACAAAACTTGTCCCTTTTCCACAATCTGTCCATCGGAAAAGGCAACGGACTCGATAAACCCCCCCACTCGCGCTTTGACATCAACACGCTTTGATGCTTCAAATCGTCCAGTGAACTCATCCCACTCTTTCACTTTAGAGGTTTGCGTAACCACCACTTTTACAGGCATTGCACCGCCTGCTGGCCCTTGCTGAGGCGCTGTCTGTTCTTCACACGCCGCTAAAAAAGCAGTAAACAGCACAACCGCAATAACGCGCTGGCTGAACCTATGTAGCATTTTCTTTTTCATTAAAAGCAACCTCTTAAAACGTAACCTTCTCGGTTGGACTGATAGACTGACAAACAATTCTTTTGGGATGGAGTTAAGCCCTTTGCTAATTAGCTCTAATTCTAGACTAGGAATGACATGTTGAGCGCTAATCACAAAAGTAAACGACACGGTGCAGTTTACTTTGAAACTAGAAAATGTAAACCGTTTAGTTTACATTTATCCATATTGTAATGAGATGTGGATGTACTACCTTGCCTGAAATCAAAAAAAGCCGAAGTGAATTAAAGCGTGAAGCGATTGTTAATGCTGCCCGTGAGGCATTTCAGGAGGGTGGCGTTCAAAATACCAGCATGGACAGAATCGCAGAAATAGCCCAAGTGTCTAAGCGAACGGTATATAACCATTTCTCTACCAAAGAGGAGTTGTTATTACACATTATGACGGAGAGTTGGGAGAAGGTATTTGTACAAAATAAGTTCTCTTACAGCTCAACGGACCCACTCAAATCACAACTCGAAGCCATACTGAGTAATTTTATTCAGTTAGTCAGCAGTGAAAACTACATTAACCTTTCTCGTGCTGTTTTTAGCTACTTTCTGTATCACACCGAGGACTTCAAAAAAGAAGTCGATAAATTCTTCGATAAAGAAACGAACCTACATCAATGGCTTGGCGCAGCCATGAAAGATAATCGATTGGTTGTACTGGATATTGAGAAGGCAATCGACCAACTGTGCAACCTCATCAAAGGCGGTTGCTTTTGGCCTCAACTATTCGGCATTGAGTCGTTATACGACGAGCAGCAACAGAAACAACTCGCCGTTGATACGGTAGAGATGTTCCTGTGTCGTTACGAAAAAACGAAGTAACCCGGTAGATGAGCAACTGGGCAAATTAGCTGGATGACCAAATATAATTGGTAAACGTGTAAAGTGAGTTAGGCGAAATTAGCCAAAAACGCATCATACGCACCAAGATCAAGCCCCTGCTCTGTTACCCATTCATCGTTGTAGTAGGTATTGAGATAACGCTCACCGCTGTCACAAATCAACGTGACGACGCTGCCTTTTTCTCCACGTGCTTGCATAGATTCAATTAAATTCAGCGCTGCAAACACATTAGTTCCTGTCGAGCCCCCGCACTTTCTTCCAAGAATATTTTCCAACCAACGAATGGTAGCCACAGACGCCGCATCCGGCACTTTTACCATGGTATCAATCACCGAGGGTAAAAATGACGGTTCCACTCGCGGTCGACCAATGCCTTCGATGCGAGAACCTGTGTCACAGGTAATACTGGTATCGCCCGTCTGGTAGTAATCATAAAACACAGAGTTTTCCGGATCCGCAACGGCCAACTCTGTGAGCAGATGGTAGTCCGGATGTAAGCGGATATATCGACCAATAGTGGCTGATGTTCCCCCAGTTCCCGGACTCATCACCACCCAACGCGGAATAGGATATCTTTCCATTTCCATCTGCTGAAAGATACTCTCGGCAATATTGTTATTACCGCGCCAATCCGTCGCTCTTTCTGCGAAGGTGAATTGATCCATGTAATGACCATTCAGGTCACGAGCAAGCTCTCTGGCTTTAGTGTAAATATCGGTAGGGCAAACTTTGTAGCACTCCCCATCGTAGAATTCGATTTGTCTGATCTTTTCTTCTACTAAACTTTTGGGCACAACAGCAATGAATCGCAGTCCAAGTAATCGTGCAAAGTACGCTTCAGAGATGGCAGTGCTGCCTGAGGAAGATTCGATAATGGGCGTTTCCGGACCAATGTAACCGTTGCACAACCCGTACAAAAAGAGCGAACGAGCTAAACGATGTTTCAAACTGCCAGTGGGGTGAGTCGATTCATCTTTCAAGTAAAGATCACACTCGGTTAAACCGGGTAAATCAACCTTAATAAGATGCGTATCGGAAGAGCGGTTGTAGTCGGCGTTAATTTTATTAATCGCTTCGGCAACCCATTGTTTATGCGTTTGGTTCATCGTTATAACTTCGTAGATGGAAAAGCGTAAAGAGGTCGTTAATGGTAGCGGCATTTCGCCGCTTTATCTATTAAAAACCTAACTTATAACCAAACGCTATAAACTTTGCATTAATTAGAAACCTTGGTGTACTTACGAGGTTAAACCCAAGTGTTGAGCGTGGAAGTCTAAATGCTTGTCGATAAAGCTAGCAATAAAGTAATAGCTATGGTCATAACCTGGCTGCATATGGATTTGCATCGGATAGCCTTTTCCATTAACGACCGCTTGTAACGCTGGCGTTGAAAGCTGAGCCTCTAAGAAATTATCGGCATCACCTTGGTCTACCAAGCCAGGAGTAACTGGCGTATTTTCCATATCATAAGCTTTCAACAATAAGCAGGTGTCATATGCTTCCCACAATGTCACGTCTTCACCCAAATAATGAGTAAATGCCTTTTTACCCCAAGGTACTTGGGTAGGATTAGCAATAGGACTAAATGCACTCATAGAACGATATGCGTGAGGATTTTTTAAAGCGATACTCAGCGCACCATGCCCCCCCATCGAATGCCCGCTGATAGCGCGTTCATCCGTTACCGGAAAGTGTGCTTCAATCACACCCGGCAACTCATTTACGATGAAGTCATACATATGGTAGTGCGTATTCCAAGGAGGCTGAGTGGCATTTAAATAAAAACCCGCACCTAATCCAAAATCGTAATCGCCATTTGGATCATCAGGCACCCCTTCACCACGAGGACTAGTATCCGGCGCAACAATCGCCATGCCAAGCTCGGCTGCACGTTTCATTGCACCTGCTTTTTGCATGAAGTTTTCATCTGTGCACGTTAAACCCGAAAGCCAGTACAAAACAGGCACTTTATGAGATTCATTCGCCTGCGGAGGTAAAAAGATGGCAAAACGCGTTTGGCTATTCAAACAAGCAGAGGCAAAGCTAAACTGCTGATGGACACCACCACACACTTTCGCTTCGCTGTGTTTTTCTAATGTGATATTCAATGTTGCGATCTCATCGTTATTTGTCAAAGTGAATCACAGAACGAATACTCTCACCTTTGTGCATTAGGTCAAAGGCCTCATTAATTTCAGTTAACGGCAACGTATGCGTAATGAAATCTTGCAAACCAAACTCACCTCGTAGGTATTGCTCAACAATGCCAGGAAGTTGCGAACGTCCTTTAACACCACCAAAAGCCGTACCGCGCCAAACACGACCTGTGACTAATTGAAATGGGCGAGTTGAAATTTCTTGTCCGGCTCCCGCGACCCCAATGATCACAGATTCGCCCCAGCCTTTATGACAGCATTCTAGTGCTTGACGCATCACATTGACATTACCGATACACTCAAAAGAATAGTCAACACCGCCGTCCGTCATCTCCACAATTACGTCTTGAATGGGCTTATCAAACTTTTGTGGATTAATGACATCTGTTGCGCCTAACTTTTCAGCCAGCTCAAATTTCTTTTCGTTTATATCAATACCAATAATTCGACTGGCTCCCGCCATACGCGCCCCAATAATGGCAGACAAACCAATGCCGCCTAAGCCGAAAATAGCCACGGTATCGCCTTTTTCAACTTTCGCTGTATTCAAAACAGCGCCCATTCCGGTCGTCACACCACAGCCTCATAAACACACTTCTTCAAGTGGAGCTTCTTTATTGACTTTAGCCAAGGAAATTTCTGGTAACACGGTATATTCAGAAAAGGTAGAACACCCCATGTAATGATAAATAGGCTGTCCATCTTTATAGAATCGTGTTGTCCCATCTGGCATTAATCCTTTACCTTGCGTTTCCCTTACTGCTTGGCAAAGATTTGTTTTTCCAGATGTACAAAATTTGCACTCTCCACATTCCGCTGTATATAAAGGGATAACGTGATCACCAACTTCAACACTGGTTACACCTTCACCAATTGCCTCAACAATTCCCCCTCCTTCATGCCCTAAAACTGACGGAAAAATGCCTTCAGGATCTTCACCCGATAAGGTAAATGCATCGGTA
The DNA here is from genome assembly GCA_964228975.1 of Paraneptunicella sp. Taxonomy (GTDB): domain Bacteria; phylum Pseudomonadota; class Gammaproteobacteria; order Enterobacterales; family Alteromonadaceae; genus Paraneptunicella. The sequence continues at coordinate 7,846 of CAXRCC010000078.1, forward strand.
TGACACACGCCAGATGCCACAATACGTACCAATACTTCGCCCTTTTTAGGCGGCATAACATCAATTTCTTCTATCTTTAGCGGTTCATTTGGGCCCCACGCCACAGCTGCACGGGATTTGATAAAGCCTTCCGACATAATGATTTCCAGGGTAAATAATCGTTATTGGTGAAGATGTGTGCATTTTGCCGTACACACCAATCTCATAGAAGTGACTAGAATAACACTTAAATTATTAACCCAAAAACCTTCCTCATACGTAGGCAGAAATAACCAAATGTAATAACGATGTAATCCAACAATATATTAAGTCACATTTTAATTAATTGGTCGGATCAGATCGGTATCCATATTGAAATTTTAGACTGATGAGTTTGATTTAGAAGTAATTTTGTATACCGACTAGTACAGAAGAGAGAAAAAGAAAATATATTAACCTTTACCACTTGCCATAGGTAATATTTACAACCTTAAATAAAGCCTAAACTATACTAAAGTAGTATTTCTAACGTATTACAGGGGTATGAAGAATACATGTATAAAAAAATAAAAAAATCAAATAAAAACAAGACTAAAAATAAAAATGATCAATACATTCATACTTATAGTAATTTTTTATACATGACTGTTGACCAGACTCAAATTAAGGTGTAAAAATTCAACTCACGGGAAATATTTTCCTCAAGGATTTTGAGGTTGTTAACTATCTCTCCTTGTATCTGGCTAGTAATTAAGGAATGGTTATGTTTAAAAGTATGAAAAATAATGTAGAAGATTGTTTAAGTGGGAACTACGTTTTATTAAATCGATCTTCTTCATCCAATGAGGCTTATATCACGCTAAGCGATATTGATATGCTCATTGATATTGTCAGCAAGTTGGAGAGCCTTACCCAAATAACTCAACTCACACCTGTACTTGGAGAATTAAAGCGTCTCCTTTCAGTGCATAGCATCGTCTGCGGTGCATTCTGTGAAGAATCAAATGTAAATATCATTTTAGGCAGTCAATCCGATTCAGATATTCAACTTCAAACAGAACAACACATATCAGACGAAAATTATATTCCAGTTAAAACTAACTCCAATATTAGTGGCGAACGTTATTTTCGAGTACAAGAAGAAGGGTTTTACTTTTACGTTTACCTAACACTAAACGACTTTTTAGACGAACGAAGAGAACAAATACTCAATAGAACATTGCCTGCGCTTTTCAAAGGGTTTAATCGACTCAACAAGCTACGTACAAAATTTGAAAGATTTGGATTAACCGAAAGAGAGCAAGAAGTTGCGAATTGGATAATTGAGGGCAAAGATAACTGGTCTATCAGCAAAATCTTGAACATTTCAGAACGAACCGTAAAGTTTCATAACTCGAATATTTTTAAGAAGTTAAGCGTTGGTTCAAAAGCTGAAATAATTTGTATGCATTACCAAATTATTTCCAATATCTATAAAGAAGATAATTTAGAGTACATCAATAAAATCGTCCCCTGTTAAAATTAGAATAGTCGCAATTTTCCCCAAAATAAGCACATTGTTTTCCCTACAAACAATCACTAAGAATATTTGATAACGCTCCTCAAAGGGCGTTTTCTCCCTTCTTGTCATGCCTAAATCCAACTTGATCAACCCCCTCGACTTTGGAATAGTTCAACTTAATGGACAAACCGAGTCAGTAACACATTCCAGCAACAGCGCAAGGTAACTAAATCAACACGATGAAAACGAAACTGATCACACGAGAAGGCTTTAATAAGCTTCAACAAGAACTGGATGATTTGTGGCGAAAAGAAAGGCCTGAAACCACGAAAAAAGTCGCATGGGCCGCCAGTTTAGGTGACAGAAGTGAAAATGCAGATTATCAATACAATAAGAAAAAGTTACGTGAAATCGACCGACGTGTTCGCTTTTTACGCAAAACCTTAGAAGACATTCAGATCGTTGATTATCATCCTCAGCAAGAAGGACGAGTTTACTTTGGCGCTTGGGTTGAATTGGAGAATGATGACGGTGATATATTAACGTTTAGAATTGTAGGTCCAGAAGAAATTTATGGCCGAAAAGATTACACCTCTGTGGATTCACCTATGTCTCGTGCTTGCTTAAAAAAAGAAGTGGATGACGAAGTGATCGTTCGAACGCCTTCCGGTACCAAATATTGGGTGATTAACTCAATAAGATACGAAGCCAGCTAGCTTACGCATTTTATATAAGGTTAAATTGCCCCTGCTAGCGCTCGAAAATTGGGAGGGTGTATCTTTCCAATACACCCAAGCACATATTAGCTAGCCAATGCGGGAGTGGCAGTGACAATCGCCATTAACGAATCAAACACATGCATTGTGTTTTCAACATTTTCGTCGGAATGAACATGCAACAACGCACCATTTCCAGCAGCAACCGTTAATCTTGCGAGTTGCTCTGGTGCAACTCTATTTGTTGCTTCGCCAGACGCTTGGGCAGATTCGAACGATGCGGTAAACGCATTTCTTAGCGAATCCACTGCAACATTAACAATTTCTGCAACGTCTTTATCGCTGGTTCCAAATTGACCGGAAGTATTCACAATCAGACAACCGCGTTTGGTTTCATCTTTTGCCGTTGCTAGCCAGTTATCAAAAACACAGCGAACATTGTCGAGATCCGATCCCTTTCGAGACAAGATGCTCAGCACTTCGCTGACACGGGTAGAGTAGTAATGTTCAAGGGATTTTAAGAACAAGCTCCTCTTATCTCCGAAAGCGTAAACGATGCTTTGCCGCTTTAAGCCCGTTGCTTGCTCAAGCACATCGTAATTTGTTGCCAAAAATCCATGCTGCCAAAACGCAGACATCGACTTCTCAAGCACACCCACTTCATCGAAGGAGCGAGGTCTCCCCTTCTTTATTTTTATATTTTCTTGCATGACTCGATTATTACCGAATTTTTCACAGAATAAAAGTTACCTCTTGATTTTATGAACACATATTCATAAACTAGCCGCCGATTAATTTTTTGACCGATAAATAGGACCCTACAGATGAGTCATTTTGAATTACATTCAATTGAATCAGCTCCGGCTGAAGCGAAGCCGCTATTGGAACAAGCAAACAAAGACTACGGAATGGTACCTGGGCTTTACCAAGTAATGGCTTCATCGCCAGAATTGTTGAAGTCGTACTTTTCACTGCATGAGCTTTTTGACAATACAGACCTTAGCGTTGAAGAAAGAAATGTGGTGTGGTTGGCGATCAGCATCGAAAACGAATGTCACTACTGTGTACCTGCACACACTGCTATTGCGATGCAACAAGGTCTTAAAGAAGATGCGATTAACGCATTACGCGATGGCAACCCTATCCCAGACGCAAAACTGGAAGCGCTTAGAACATTCACTGTTGGCCTTGTAAAAAACCGAGGTAAAGCAACACAAGCAGAGTTTGACGCGTTCTTCTCAGCAGGATTCAAGCCTCGCCACGTATTAGACATCCTTGTGGGTATGGCACAAAAAACACTTTCAAATTTCACTAACCACCTAGCTGAAACCGATGTTGATGAGCCATTCAAGCCGTTTGCTTGGGAACCAACACAAAAATAGCCTAGCTGAGTAGTAACAATGACTTAAGTAGTTCTCTATTTTATAGTGAACTACTTATTTTTTGTTGTTTGCATGCGAGCATTTATCGCCAAATTTAAAAGCCCTTACTAGGTTACATAAACTCGCTAATAATAAAAATATACCTATATTTCTTCAGTTACATTCCGATTACATTTTTTAACCAAAACCCTTACATTTTTATTTAACCTTAATGATTATAAGTGTTTATAAAAGCATAATTTACATTTGCGTAATCATTTCTCCACAGAGAAATAGACGGATTTAAAATTTACCAAAATTATTTGAATTTTTTTTGGCAAATAGCAGTTCTTTAGATTCTGAACAATCAAATTAAGAAATTACTATTACGAGGAATAGAAGTGGATATATATCAAGATACTACTGGCACACTCTTAATGAAAATGAAAAAAGGTTCATCAAGAGATATCGATTCAATTTCAGAAGCGATGGATGAGCTAAGAGAGAAGCAATTAGAAGAAGGCATCTTCAGCTTCGACGGTTTCACAAGTGAAGGTAGTAATGCATTTGTAGGTGTTTCAACAAGCCTTGATGACGAAGTTAAAGAATGTACGGTTTGGTCTATCAACCACTACCTAAACCTTAACCGCCACCCGTATGTTATTGAAAAAGCAGTAGAAGCAACTCGCAAGTTCGGCACAGGTTGTGGTACTTCTGCCATTTCTGGTGGTATGAATACACTGCACAAAAACATCGAACAGCGCCTATCAAATTGGTATAACAAAGACATCATGCTATTTCCTACTGGCTTCACAGCCAACATGGGCAGCTTAGCAGCGCTTTGCCAAGAAGGTGATCACGTTCTTATCGACAGCGAATCTCACGCTTCTATTCGTGATGGTGTAAAACTTTCTCCTGTTAGACGTTGGATTTCATTCGACCATAACTCTCTTCAAGATTTAGAAGCTAAATTAGAAGTTTCTCAAAAAGAGTGTGAAGGTAAAATTGTTGTTATCGTTGAGTCTGCTTATTCAATGAGTGGTGACATTTGTCCACTAGTTGAAATTGCGGCATTAAAAGAGAAGTATGATTTCTTATTATTTGTTGATGAAGCTCACTCATTTGGCTTATACGGCGAAAGCGGAAAAGGCCTTTGTCATCAAATGGGCGTTGTAGATAAAGTTGATTTCATCACTTCTACATTCTCTAAAGCAACAGCTTCAATTGGCGGCTTTGTAGCATGTGAAAGAAAATACCTTTCTTACTTCCAATGGGGCTCAAATGCCTTCGCATTCCAAGCATGTTTCACACCAGCTGATGCAGGCACAATTTTAGCCGCATTAGATGTATTAGAGCGCGAGCCAGAGTTAATGGCTGAGCTACACAAGAAAAACTCTTACATGCGTGACAAGCTAACTGAAGCTGGTTTCGACCTTGGTTCAAGTGAAAGCCCAGTTATCCCTGTATACATCCCTGATACAGAGAAACTGATGAAGGTTTCTTTCGACTTGTATAAGAACAATGTTTTCTCTGTTCCAATCGCTTACCCAATGGTTGGTAAAGAAGAAGGTCGTATTCGCTTCATCGTAAACAGAGGCCACACTTATGATCACATCGATCACACGGTTGGTGTATTAAGAAAGTTAGCTGACCAGTATGACTTGTTCACTGACCAAGATGAAATGAGAAAGAAAGCGATCATCGGCCAAACGGCTGTATCTGGTATCAAAGATGCAATTGATGCAGAACTTTCAAAAGATGCAGAAAACTCGACGCCTGCATAAATTTTTAAACAATCCTAAGTAATATTGTTTTTCTTAATTTCTCTCGACTAGAGAATTATAGCAAGCAACAAGCTCCTACTTGTTAAAGTGAAAAGCCAGCCTCTATTGGGCTGGCTTTTTTATGACTCCTTCAAAGAGAAGCGTCCTACGATCCCCTATTCGAAAAAATAAATTATAATTTAGGGGTTTGATATGGGCCGATCACCCATATCTAGAGAATCACGAATAGTCCTACGCTAATGATGCTAGGAAATCACAACTCAGTTAACTAGGCTTTGATATCTTCCCATTGGAATAAATATCGGGGCTTTCTAAACAGAAATTTTTGCGCTGGAAGCATTGCATGTCCAAACAGATATTGTCAGAAAACACCGTTATCCAAACGATTGCTACAGAACTTAACGTCAAAAACGCTCAAATTGAAGCAGCAATCAACCTGCTGGACGAGGGAGCGACGGTTCCCTTTATTGCTCGTTATCGAAAAGAAGCAACACAAGGTTTAGATGATGGACAACTTCGCACGTTGGACGCTCGCCTTTCTTACTTACGCGAGCTGCTTGAGCGCAAAACTACGGTGCTAAAATCCATCGATGAGCAAGGCAAGCTCACACCAGAACTAAAAAACAAAATAGACAGCGTTGAGAACAAAACCGAACTAGAAGAAATTTATCTGCCCTATCGACCCAAACGTAGAACTAAAGGTGAAATTGCCAAAGAAGCCGGTTTAGAGCCTCTTGCGATGACATTATGGCAATCCCCTGAAACCGACCCCGAGCAGGCTGCACAAGATTTCATTATTGCAGACAAAGGCATTGCGGATGTCAAAGCTGCACTAGACGGCGCAAAGTACATCTTAATGGAGAAGTTCGCTGAAGATGCTGAGCTGTTGCAAAAAGTCCGCAGTTACCTTCAAGAAAACGCTCACATCAAAGCTTCGTTAGTTGCTGGAAAAGAAAATGAAGGCGCAAAATACAAGGACTACTTTGCTCATTCTGAACGCGTAAAGTCTGCACCTTCTCATCGTGCGCTTGCCATGTTTCGTGGCCGAAATGAAGGTGTACTTCAAGTTAGCCTCGATGCCGACCCAGAAAAAGAAGAGAGTGACCGTAGCTCTTATTGTGAAAGCATTATTGCCGATCATGTCAATTTAGCACCACACCGCCTAGCGGGTAAGGCAGGTGAGAAATGGCTTAGCACGGTTGTGCAGTGGACTTGGCGCGTTAAGATCATGCTTTACATGGAAACTGAACTCTTCAAACAACTTCGTGAACGCGCTGACACCGAGGCAATTAAAGTTTTCGCGGATAACCTCAAAGATTTGCTCATGGCTGCACCTGCGGGCGCTAAATGCACTATGGGGCTTGATCCCGGCCTTCGCACCGGTGTAAAAGTTGCGATAGTGGATGCTACGGGTAAGCTGTTAGGCACCAGTACTATTTTCCCACACGCACCACAAAATCAATGGGACAAGTCAATGAGAACATTGGCTAACCTCTGCAAGCAACACAAAGTGGAACTTATCAGTATTGGTAACGGCACGGGCTCACGAGAAACCGATAAACTCGTTTCTGAGCTCATGAAAAATCACAGCGAACTGGCCTTACATAAAATCATGGTAAGTGAAGCCGGCGCCTCGGTTTACTCTGCTTCTGAATTAGCCGCTAGCGAATTTCCTAACTTAGACGTATCCCTTCGCGGCGCGGTTTCTATTGCTCGTCGATTACAAGATCCACTGGCGGAGCTCGTTAAAATCGAGCCTAAAGCGATTGGTGTAGGGCAATATCAGCACGACGTTAGCCAAAGTCAGCTGAGTAAATCTCTTGATGCCGTTGTGGAAGATTGTGTAAACGGCGTGGGCGTTGATTTGAATATGGCCTCCCCTGCACTACTTACACATGTATCGGGTTTAAACAAAACCCTCGCGCAGAACATTGTAAAGTACCGCGACGAAAACGGCGCGTTTAAAAACCGTCGTCAGTTACTTGAAGTGAGCCGTCTTGGTAATAAAGCTTTTGAGCAATCTGCAGGCTTTTTACGCATCAACGCCAATCAAGGTGATAACGCTTTGGATAGTTCAGGCGTTCACCCGGAAACCTATCCACTCGTGAAAAAAATGATCGCTAAGCTAGCCACGGACGTGAATGCGCTTGTCGGTGATGAAGGGGAAATCAATAAGTTGGATCCAAACGAGTTTGTGGATGACAAATTTGGGCTGCCGACGGTGCAAGATATTATCGAAGAACTGAAAAAGCCTGGACGCGATCCTCGCCCAGAATTTAAAACGGCTCAGTTCAAAGAAGGCATTGAAGAGATCAAAGATCTTAAACCGGGTATGATTTTGGAAGGCGTTGTGAGTAACGTGGCTAATTTTGGTGCGTTTGTGGATGTTGGCGTTCACCAAGATGGCTTGGTTCATATTTCTAGCATGACGGACAAATTCATCTCTGATCCAAGGGAAATTGTTAAAGCTGGCGACATCGTAAAAGTGAAAGTGCTTGAAGTTGATATCGATAGAAAACGCATTTCATTCACAATGCGTCTTGATGAAAAAGCGTCTGCGAAGCCACAAGATAAGTCAAACAAAAAGCCTGATAACCGCCGCGCTAAGCCGCAAAGTAATAGAGGACGAAGCCAACAAGGTGGTAAACAAGCTTCTTTTGGCAATGCTGCTATGGGTAATGCATTTGCAGAGGCTTTCGCAAAAGCCAAAAAAGACTAACTCACCTACCCTCGCTAACCCTACCGCTCTTTTTATAAGGGCGGGCAAAGGCGAAT
>CAXRCC010000079.1:0-10193 GCA_964228975.1 Paraneptunicella sp.
CTAGAGAAGAAAGCTTACATCTGGGATGACTCTGGTCTTCCTGAAAACTACAAAATTGAAGATGTACCTGCTGACATGGTAGACAAAGTAAATGAATACCATGAGCAACTAATCGAAACAGCTGTTGAGCAAGACGATGACCTAATGATGGCATACATGGATGGCGAAGAGCCAACTATGGAGCAAATCAAAGCGTGTATCCGTAAAGGTACTCGTGACCTTTCATTCTTCCCAACATACTGTGGTTCTGCATTTAAGAACAAAGGTGTTCAAAACGTACTTGACGCTGTTGTTGATTACCTACCTTCTCCAACAGAAGTTGATCCTCAGCCTCTTACTGATGAAGAAACAGGTGAGCCTACAGGTGAAGTAGCAACAGTATCTGCTGATGAGCCTCTACGTGCGTTAGCGTTCAAAATCATGGACGACCGTTTCGGTGCACTTACCTTCATCCGTATCTACTCTGGTGTATTGAACAAGGGTGACACTATCCTTAATTCTGCAACAGGCAAAACTGAGCGTATCGGCCGTATGGTTGAGATGCACGCTGATGAGCGTACAGAGCTAAGCTCAGCACAAGCAGGTGACATCCTAGCTGTTGTTGGTATGAAGAACGTACAAACTGGTCACACATTATGTGCGACTAGCGCGCCTTGTACTCTAGAGCCTATGATCTTCCCTGAGCCAGTCATTTCAATTGCTGTTGCGCCTCGTGATAAGGGTTCTACTGAGAAGATGGGTATTGCTATCGGTAAAATGGTTGCAGAAGATCCTTCTTTCCAAGTTGAGACTGACGAAGATTCAGGCGAAACTATCCTTAAGGGTATGGGTGAACTTCACCTAGACATCAAAGTAGACATCCTTAAGCGTACTTACGGTGTTGAGCTAGATGTTGGTAAGCCTCAGGTTGCATACCGCGAGACTATCACGCAAGAAATCGAAGACTCGTACACGCACAAGAAGCAGTCTGGTGGTTCTGGTCAGTTCGGTAAGATCGACTACCGCATCAAGCCAGGCGAAGCGAACTCTGGCTTCACGTTCAAATCAACCGTTGTTGGCGGTAACGTACCTAAAGAATTCTTCCCTGCTATCGAGAAAGGTTTCAAGGGTATGATGGACGAAGGTGTTCTTGCTGGTTACCCAGTACTAGACGTTGAAGTTGAACTATTCGACGGTGGCTTCCACGCAGTTGACTCATCAGCCGTAGCGTTCGAAATCGCAGCGAAAGGTGCATTCCGTCAATCAATTCCTAAGGCTGGTCCTCAGTTAATCGAACCAATCATGAAGGTTGACGTATTCACTCCTGAAGATCACGTTGGTGACGTAATCGGTGACTTGAACCGTCGTCGTGGCATGATCAAAGATCAGGAAGCTGGCGTAACTGGCGTACGTATCAAAGCTGACGTACCGCTTTCAGAAATGTTCGGTTACATCGGTCACCTACGTACTATGACTTCTGGTCGTGGTCAGTTCTCGATGGAATTCTCACACTACTTGCCTTGCCCACAAAACGTTGCTGAAGACGTTATTGCAGAAGCAAAAGCACGTAAAGAAGAGAAGTAATCTTAGATTACATTTCCAATATAAAACGGCGCTTTTAAGCGCCGTTTTTTGTTTCTGCTAATCCAAATTAACCGATTCTCCGTAAGCACGTTATTACTCCTAGCAATAATGTGTTATGAAACTTACCGATTCCTTTTTCCTATGTTTAATCCTATCGGTATTGAGCCTACCAATGGCGCTATCAGCCAACACTGACTCAGATGCAAACTTGCTCCTCCCTTTAGCACAAAACCACCTTACTTCTCCTAAAACCGTTGGGTCTGGTCGCATGGAATATTTATTTTGGGATATTTACGACGCCACCTTACTCACCCATTCAGGCAGCTACATAGCCGAACAACCTTTTGCGCTAAAGCTAGATTATTTACGCGAATTTGAAGGCAAAGACATCGCAAAAAGAAGCATTAAAGAAATGCAGCGACAAGGTAAGTTAGATGTGAAAACAGAGGAACGGTGGCTCTCGTTAATGAAAAACATTTTCCCAGATGTCAAAAAAGGCACCTTTATATTGGGTGTGGTAGATGAGCAAAGACATAGTCACTTTTATTCTCAATCGGGATGGTTAGGTTCAATTGAAGAACCGCAATTTACCCAGCGTTTTTTCGATATTTGGCTAGGAAAAGCCACCTCAGAACCTGAACTTAGACAACAACTATTAGGAGAAATCCCATGAGAGTCAGCCCCTATCAATCAACAATACTCCCCTTTCTGGTGCTTGTTTTGATGCTGTGTACAAGCTGCTCTCAAACCCCTAATGGCAAGGTTTACTTAAATGAATCGCCCCAGTTCGACCTGTTTACCTTCTTCAATGGTAAAACCAAAGCTTGGGGAATTGTTCAAAACTTTTCTGGTAATGTTGTGCAGCGCTTCACCGTAAGCATTGATGGAACGCTTCACAACGATAATCATATAGAACTCAACGAATGGTTCACCTATCAACAAGGGGGCGGCTTAGCGTCGCGTACTTGGCAAATACATCGTCTTGAAGACGGTAAAATTCAGGGAAGCGCAGGTGATATTGCAGGCATGGCAAACGGCACAATTTTTGGTAACGCATTTCAATTTGTTTATGAAATGGACTTACCCGTAGATGACACAACTTACCGCGTAAAATTTGACGACTGGATGTGGATGTTAGACGAGCGAACCTTAATCAATCGCTCGTACATCAAGAAATGGGGAGTGACAGTTGCCGAAGTAACGCTATTCATGCAAAAGCCCGCAACACAACAATCACTCAACCATTAAGTTTAAGAAGATTTGGATGATGTTGACTCAATTTGCGCTTTTAACAACACCTTTAACTCCGCAATTTCAGCCTGCAACTCTTTCATTGTGGGCTCGGGATCAGTTTCGTTTTTCGCTTTTGCGTGCTCTTCTTCCATCACATTTAGCACAATACCAATCACCATATTCAAAAATGCGAATGCCGTGAAAAAGATAAACGTCATATAGAAGCTCCAACTGAAAGGGTACACTTCCATTGTTTCGTACATCACGTCAGTCCAATCTTCAAACGTCATTACCCTAAACAGAGTTAACATAGAAATAGCGATATTGCCCCACAACGTTGGATTAATATCCTTGAACATGAAGCTACCAATGGCTGCGTAAATATAGAAAATAATGAACAACAACAGCACAACGTAGCCCAGCTGTGGCAAGGCTTTTAGTAATGAGTTAATCAATATTCGCAGTTCTGGAATAATCGACACCATCCTCAGTACCCTAAACACTCTGACCAATCGCGCTAATAACGCCATTTCACTATCTTGAATAGGAATGAGGCTTACAATGACAACCAAGGTATCAAACACATTCCAACCAGAGTGGAAAAAACGCTTTTTGTTTGGCTCAGCAATGAAACGAACGGATATTTCGAATAGGAAAAAGAGTGTAATGAAGACATCGAGCGCTTTGGTTGCGCTGACGGCCAATGGCGGCAAGTCATAAGTCTTTGCCCCAATCTCTAATGCCGAGATGATAATGACACTTATCACGAACATCTCGAACGCTTTGTTTTCTTTTAGCCGAAGCAGTTTACTCTGCATACCTTCTAACATCGATTTCTTTACTCCAGAACAAATAACACCACCTAATTTGGGGCGAGATTGACTATTTTTAAAGGGTTTTACCAAATCTTTGAAAAGATAACACTAAATCGTTAATAAAAAGGGGGGAGGAATACCGATTTGGTGAAAAGCAGTAAAAACACACAACTGCTCGGACCAAACCTTGAAAAAATGCACTTCTCCTGACCATTTGGGTAGGATATCTCACTAGATATTTAAATATTTGTACTTTAATGTAAAAATTTAGTTAACAGCTTTGGGGTCAGGAAATACGCAACCTTGATACATTCAAGGCAAGTTTAAAATGTACGAATTGCAGCCACCAGTTAACAAAAATACGGCACTAGATCGAATATTAATAAGAAAGCACTATTTTTACATAAAATCTTCATTAAAAATTATTGTTAAGGTGGTAAGCAGTTTACTTTTACACTACAATGCATGCCCATTTCTTCCAGTGCTGATCTATGCTTAGTCTAGTTTTGAAAATTCAGCGATAGATCACTGACCCATACGAGTATTTCAATGACTTCTGACGTCTCAATAAGCTTTAAAGATTTAAATTTACCTCAACCCATCCTAGATGCACTGGATAAAATCGGATATGAAAAACCCTCTCCGATTCAAGCAGCAACGATTCCTTTCCTACTTGAAGGTAAAGATCTCATTGGTCAGGCACAAACGGGTACTGGTAAAACGGCCGCATTTGCGTTGCCGATGTTGTCGAAGGTCGACGACCAACTTAAAGCGCCTCAACTGCTTGTTTTAGCACCAACGCGCGAACTGGCTATTCAGGTTGCTGAAGCCTTCCAAGCGTACGCGAGCTTCAACCGTAATCTACGTGTATTGCCTATTTACGGTGGTCAATCTTATGACAACCAAATTCGTCAGTTAAAGCGTGGAACACAGGTTATCGTTGGCACACCGGGTCGTGTTATCGATCACATCAAACGCAAAACACTGGATTTAACTAACTTACAAATGTTAGTACTTGATGAAGCAGATGAAATGCTGCGTATGGGCTTCATCGACGACGTTGAGTGGATTCTTTCTCAGGCACCAGAAGGCAGACAAACTGCGCTATTCTCAGCGACAATGCCAAAGCCAATCCAAAAGATTGCCACCAACTATTTGAACGATCCTGAAACCATTAAAATCGCGTCAAAAACCAGTACTGCAAAAAGCATTCGTCAGCGTTTCTGCCAAGTTGCAGGGCATCATAAATTGTCGGCTTTAACCCGCGTATTAGAAGTTGAAAACTTCGACGGCGTGATTATTTTCGTACGAACGAAAACGGCCACGGTTGAGCTAGCAGAAAAGCTAAGCGCAAGGGGCTACGACGTTGAGCCACTTAATGGCGACATTCCGCAAAAATCGCGTGAACGTACCGTTGAGCGTTTGAAGCAAGGCAAAATCGATATTCTTATCGCAACTGACGTTGTTGCTCGTGGCCTCGACGTTGATCGTGTTAGTCACGTTATCAACTACGATGTTCCTTACGACACAGAATCGTATGTTCACCGTATTGGTCGTACAGGCCGTGCGGGAAGAACAGGTGATGCGATCCTATTTATCTCTCACCGTGAAATGCGTTTATTGAGAACCATTGAGCGCGCGACGAAGCAAAAAATGGATCCTATGCCGATCCCAACGCTAACAGAGATGAATGAGTCTCGTTTACAGAAGTTCAAAGAGCGTGTTTTCGAAGCGCTTGAAGAAGACTCAACAGATGCATTGTTACCTGTAATTGAAGCGTTGCAGGAAGAAACTGAAGCCTCTCCAGAGCAGCTGCTTGCTGCATTTGCAAAACTTGCACAGGGCGACGAGCCGCTTGTATTGAAAGAATCAGATGTACCTGATATCTCTTCTAATTCTCGTCGCGACAGGGACGGTGGTCGCGGACGCGATCGCGATAACCGTGAAGGCCGAGGCAGACGCGAAGGACGTGAAGGACGCGAAGGTCGTGAGCGCAGTAATCGCAACCGCTCAAGCAAGCCAGAACAAGGCATGCAAAGATATCGCATTGCTGTAGGTCGTTCTCACGGCGTTAAGCCTGGTAATATTGTTGGTGCAATCGCGAATGAAGCCAGCATCGACAGCCAATACATTGGCGCTATCGAAATTTACGACAACTTCAGTACAGTCGATTTACCAGAAGGTATGCCAGCTGAAGTATCTGAAACACTGAAAAAGACACGTGTTGCAGGCCAAAGACTAGATATTCGTGAATGGGTTGAAAGAAAGAACCGCGATAACTAAATTCTAACTAGTTATATAAAATCCGATTATCTTATTTATTGGTTATAAGTGATTTAGGCATAATGCACGCAATCTTTATTGCGTGCATTTTTCTTTCTGAAGTTAAGAGCAAATAATCGGTACATCTCATGCGTTACTTTCCCATCTTCGTCGACACTCAAAACCAACACACCCTTGTGGTAGGCGCAGGAGAAGTTGCAGCACGCAAAATTGAACTCCTTTTAAAAACAGAAGCGAGTATCGACGTTATTGCGCCGTATGCCTGTGACACGGTAAAACAGTACGCGGAGCAAGGCCGTATCCGCTTATTACTTCGCCCATTCGAAGACAGCGATATTCAACAGCAAACCTTAATCTTTGTTGCAACCGATAACCCCACACTCAACGCACACATTCATCAGCTCGCCAGCGAAAAAGGCATCATGGTTAATGTGGTTGATAATACGCCGCTTTGCCGCTTTATTACGCCTGCAATTGTCGACCGCTCTCCTATTGTTATCGCACTGAGTAGCGGCGGTTCAGCCCCAGTGCTATTGCGGTATATTAGGCAAAAACTAGAAACGGTGATCCCCCACGGTATCAGTCAATTGGGCAACTTATTCGAACAATTCAGAAATAGAGTAAAAGCTGCCTTTAACAACGTAGACGATAGGCGCGCCTTTTGGGAAGAGATCATGGAAGGACAAATTGCTGAGCACGCAATGCATGGTCAATCAACCAAAGCAGAACAAGGCTTAATTGAGAAACTGACCCAAGCTGAATCAAACGCCAGTACAGGCTCAACGAAAGGTGCGGTATACCTCATAGGCGCTGGGCCCGGGGATCCGGAATTGCTGACTTTCAAAGCACTTCGTCTGATGCAAAAAGCCGACGTCGTCGTATACGATCGGTTAGTTTCTAAAGACATTTTAGAGATGACTCGCAGAGACGCAGAGAAGGTTTACGTTGGCAAAGCCAAAAGCAATCACACCTTGCCCCAAGGCGATATTAATCAGCTACTTGTAGAACGAGCACTTGCAGGTCAACGCGTGGTTCGTTTAAAGGGCGGCGACCCCTTCATTTTTGGCCGTGGCGGCGAAGAAATTGAAACCTTATTCGAACATGGCATCGATTTTCAGGTTGTCCCCGGGATAACCGCAGCAACAGGTGCAGCAAGTTATTCTGGCATTCCCCTAACCCACCGCGATCACGCCCAGTCTGTTGTGTTTGCGACAGGACACTTAAAAGACAACAGCATTGATTTAGACTGGCCAGCCCTTGCTCAAAAAAATCAAACCATTGTGTTTTATATGGGATTAGCAGGGCTCAAAATTATCAGCGATCAGCTCATACAGCATGGCATGCCCAGCGACATGCCAATTGCCTTGGTCCAGTCGGCAACGTGTGAGAGTCAACGCGTGGTAACGGGCACACTGAACGACATTGTAGAAAAGGCTGAAGCCTCTGAACTTAAGCCACCTACACTCATCATTGTAGGGACGGTAGTGAACCTACACGAACAGCTCAAATGGTTCTAAAAAGTGATAAGTTTTCCGGAGCAGGTTTGCTACTATAAATAAACATGGAAACCGCTTTAGAGGTCAATGAATGTCGAAGGAAAACTTAGAAACGTCATTTAAAATTTTGAAAAAAACCGTGCCTTTAATGCTTAAGCATAAAATGCCGGCTATCCCAACAAATTATGCGCTTTGGTACACCTATGCAGCTAACGATACACCAGAGCTAAATGACACCCTCGACAATCTCTTAACCCATGTTTCGACCGTTTCCGACATGAAAGCGCAAGAGCTGTACCGCAATCATATTGCCGACAAACAAGAAGTCACGCCGTGGCAACTTCGAAAAACACTCGAAGCCATGGTGGTTGAAATGTCGCAAACTGTAAAAGACACTCGCTCGGATACCAATACCTTTAAAAACTCCATGGACGGCTGCTTGGATGATCTTCAAAAAGTCGAAAAAGAGGGTTGGTCCGTTGAAGAAGTCATGGGACTCGTTAGAAATTTGGTAAAAGATGCCCAAGACATCCGACGCAGCACCCTGAATTTTACCGCCGCATTAAGCAGCGCGGAAAAAGAAATTGCACAACTGCGTGCAGAGCTTGCCAAAACACAAGAACACGCCTTAAACGACGCACTCACTGGGCTTTATAACCGCCGTTATTTCGATTCAGAATTGAAATCATTAATGAATCAAGAAACCGTTTCACTCATCATCGCAGACGTGGATCATTTTAAGCGCTTTAACGACACTCATGGTCATGTCATGGGAGACAAAGTGCTTCGTGGTGTTGGCAAGAAATTACAACAATCGTGTCGAGATGGCGCACAGGCCTTCCGATTCGGTGGAGAAGAATTTGCCATCCTCTTACCCGGAGTCGATTTAAAGCGAGCGGTTCACCAAGCAGATGTGATGCGTAGAGGCATCGAAAAATTACAATTAAAAGATCGAAAAAGCGGTCAAACCATTGGGGGTATCACTGCATCTTTTGGTGTTGCTCAGTTATCCGATAGAAGCAAGCCAACAGAAATGATTGAAACCGCAGACACACAACTTTATGAGGCTAAGAATCTAGGCAGAAATCGCGTTATGCCTATGTTTTAGGTACCGACTTAGCACTTTAACGCAACATCAAGCCATTGACCGGGTCTTGGTTGTCACTCCTACCCTGTTGGTGTAAGTTGTAACGCCAAATAAAAAAGACCCACAGCCGATTAGTCTGACAAAACACAGACCAGCCATACGGAGAGAATTATGTTTAACTGGACATCAAGAGCGCTTGTCCTACTCACTTTAGCTACCGCGCCTGCCATCGCCGCAATCAACCAGACTAAAGGCGATTTCGAAGACAAATTTCGTCAGCTCGATGAATCACTTCCCACACCCAATATCTACCGAAATGCAGCAGGTGAACCCGGTCACGGATATTGGCAACAGCAAGTTGATTACAAGATCAAAGCAGAGCTGAATGAAAAAGACCGCAGTATTAGCGCAAGCGAAAGCATCCATTATCACAACAACTCTCCTGATACCTTGCGCTACCTTTGGTTACATTTGGACCAAAACCGATTCCGTACTGATTCTATTTCTGAGCGCTCTATCACCTTTGGGGACAAAGCCACTCGAGGCCCTGGTACTCGTCCTGCCGAGGGCAGTAAACCTGCGGGAATGACACTGGATTACCTGCGTCAACAACATGCCCTTATCGATCGCCCATTAGGCTTTGTTATCTCCAACGTTAAAGATGATGCCGGCAACGAACTAAAAGCCACCATTGTTGATACCTTGATGCGTGTCGACTTAAAAACGCCTTTAAAACCCGGCGAGTCGGTTAAATTCTCTCTTAACTTTGATTTTAATATTTTGGAAGAAAACGCCGTTTCCGCGCGCTCTGGTTTTGAACACTTCCCCGATGATGCAAGAGAAGGCGGCAACGACATCTTCTTATTGGCGCAATGGTTCCCTCGCCTTGCTGCCTACACAGATTACGAAGCATGGCACAACAAGTCATTTCTAGGCCGTGGCGAATTTACGCTTGAGTTTGGTAACTATGAAGTGGCAATGACGGTACCTGCAGACCATATCGTCTCCTCTACGGGTGAGCTAACCAACCCTAAAGACGTGCTGACCAAAGCTCAGCGTAAACGTTTAGAAAAAGCGAAAAAATCGGACAGCCCTGTTTATATCGTCACGGCAGAAGAAGCGTTAGAAAACGAAAAAGCAGGGACTAGCAAGTCCAAAACTTGGGTATTTAAAGCAGACAACGTGCGCGACTTTGCATGGGCATCATCACGCAAATTTATTTGGGATGCACAGGGCTACCAGCAAGGCGGCGATGTTCAACCATTAGTCATGGCCATGTCTTTCTACCCGAAAGAAGGCGGTGACTTGTGGTCTAAATACTCTACAGAAGCGGTTATCCATACTATGGAAGTCTACAGCCGCTTCTCGTTCGATTATCCTTACCCGACGTCACAATCTGTGAATGGTCCTGTGGGTGGCATGGAATACCCAATGATCACTTTCAACGGCCCTCGCACTAAGTTACGCGACGATGGCAGCCGTACCTATTCGCTCGCTGAAAAGCGCTTTTTACTTGGCGTTATCTTCCATGAAATTGGCCACATCTACTTCCCTATGATTGTGAATACGGATGAGCGTCAATGGAGCTGGATGGATGAAGGGTTAAACAGCTTTTTGGATGCACTCGCTGGACGTGAGTGGGATCCAATGATTCCTTGGGGTAATGAGCCGGCCGACATCACCGATTACATGAAGTCGCCTATTCAAGTGCCTATC
>CAXRCC010000080.1:0-4054 GCA_964228975.1 Paraneptunicella sp.
GGGTTCAGCGGTATGTGGTGGAGCAGGGGGGATTTGAACCCCCGTCCGTAATACCTACATCCTCGGTCCTACATGTTTAGTTTGTCTTTTATTTAACTAATCGAACTCCGACAAACAGGATTTCTCATAGCGGGTCTGATACTAATTCGCGGTTCAACCTCAGACGAGTTTCCCTCGCTAGTCTATTAGTATGACCTCCCGAACCTTCACGAATAGACAACGGCTGAAGTGGGAGGGCCTATACAGGTTATTAAGCTGCTAGTGCGTAGTTTTCGTCGTTTGCGACTATTTTTTTGCGGCTTTTTACGAGGCCAACCGCCCCTCGACATGCACCTTGGGTTTCGTGTATCCCGTCGAATCCTAATCTGCCCCAAGTATTAATACTTAAAAATTCTGTATTACTGATTAGGTAAGGTTGTGCATTCTAACACAAAGCTGTGTCGCCAAAAGCGATTATTTATCAGATGCGTGCGAATGCTACTTTTTTCAACGACTAACGCGATTTTTTCATTACGCGCGACTTTTGTCGTTCCCAGTCCCTGTCTTTAATTGTATCGCGCTTATCGTGGGATTGTTTACCCTTCGCGAGATAAATCTCTAATTTTACCCAGCACTTTTTCCAGTACATGGCAGTTGCAGTAATGGTATAGCCTTGGCGTTCAACGCTACCAATCATTTTGGCCAACTCACGTTTGTTTAACAGGAGTTTTTTAACACGATTGGGATCGCAAATAACGTGACTTGATGCAGATTCAAGTGGTTGAATCAAGCAGTTGGTCACATAGGCTTCACCCTCTTTAATGAAGACGTGACTATCCGAGAGGTTAACTTTCCCCTGACGGATACTTTTAATTTCCCATCCTTGCAACGCCATACCGGCCTCAAACTTTTCCTCTAAGAAAAAGTCGTGCCTTGCCTTCTTATTTAAGGCAATAGTATTGCTGGGTGTTTTGTTTTGCTTCTTTTTGCTCATGGGCGCGTATTATAACGACTAAGATAGATTTGTCTTTAGTTAGATTATACTTTCCGACTAAGAATCTTGTGATACTATGCCTGCCGCCAAAGATAATGGGGTTGAAGGAGTTTGAATGCCAACTGTAAACCGTAGTGCTCTTGTGCCTTTCAGCGCAGAAAACATGTTTGATTTAGTCAACGATGTTGCAAGCTATCCTGCGTTTTTGCCAGGTTGTGTTGATTCTAAGGTATTAGAAGCTTCTGAAACGCATATGAATGCGTCTTTGTTGATCAAAAAGGCGGGCGTTAATCAATGGTTCACAACGAGCAATGAGCTGTTAAGAGGGAAGTATATCAAGATGTCGCTGGTAGATGGCCCCTTTAAATCACTTCAAGGTGGGTGGACATTTACATCGTTGGCGGAAGATGCATGTAAAATCGAATTAAGCCTTGATTTTGAATTCTCCAGCAAGCTGGTGGAAATGGCATTTGGCAAAGTGTTTAGCGCCATTGCAAATAATATGGTGAAAGCCTTTACTGATCGCGCTAAGGATGTGTGTCATTGATTAAAGTAGAAGTGGTTTATGCTTTACCTGAAAAGCAGTTGTTGTTGGAAGTTGAAGTAGAAGAAGGCACGAATGTGCAAGATGCCATCAAGGCATCTGGAATATTAAATGAGTTTGAAAATATCGACTTGATGGTCAACAAAGTGGGTATTTGGAATCGGACATGTAAGCTGCAAGATAGACTTAAAGAGGGTGATAGAGTCGAGATTTATCGCCCGTTGATTGCGGATCCAAAAGAAGCACGTCGAGCTCGTGCGGAAAAGGCCAAAGAAGAAGGTAGGGCGAGTAAAGTAACTGGGGGCCGTCCTCGTAGTAAGTAACGCATTACTTAGTCACCTAATTCAAAAAAAGCGCTCGATCCTTAAGATGAGCGCTTTTTTAAATCAACTTTTAAGCCAGAAACAACAGGTTAAATCAACGGCGTATTAAAGTCCTCTGACAGCTCGAAATCACCTGTTACTTCAATCACTTTGTTTTCTTCAAATTTCACAATCAATTCTTTTTTGAAATTTTCACCACGGCTGACAGAGCCGCGCTTAATTTCGTACACATAGTAAAAGGTATCGCTGTCGAACGTATCTCTTACAACCGGATTACCAAGAACGAAAGCGACTTGTTCTTTGGTCATTCCTATACGTAGCTTCTCTACATCTTTAACATCAAGAAAATTCCCTTGCGGAACATCGATGCGGAAAACCCAAGACGAACAAGCAGACAGTGACGAAGCGGCGACAACAATCGCTAAGCCAGAAAAAAGTGTACGAATTTTGCTCATGTTTTATATTTCTCCATTGCAGGCGGCATCGTACATTAGACGCAGTGACTCAGCAATTGTTCAACGCAAATTAATTCGGCTTTAACAGGCCTTTTGCATTTTCCAGTGCCGATGCTGTGATTTCATCTCCTGCTAATAACCGCGCTAACTCTTCAACGCGCTGCTCTTCTGAAAGAGGTTGCATGTGTGTTTCTGTGACTTCTTTATCGGAGAATTTGGTCACTAACATTTGTTGGTGTGCTTTTGCAGCAACTTGAGGAAGGTGAGTGACACAAATCACTTGGTTATGCTCACCGAGCTCTCTTAACAATTGGCCTACAACTGATGCGGTTGCACCGCTGATACCAACATCAACCTCATCGAACATGAGCGTGGCCGACTTTTTGTTGGTGAGAACTTGAAGCGATAAACCAATACGTGAAAGCTCACCCCCGGAGGCAACTTTTTCAATGCTGTCACCTTCAATACCTTTGTTGGCAGCAAGTAAAAAACGAACATCATCCACACCGTGAGCATTAATTTTGGCGTTAGGTTGATTGGTCACCTCAATGCTAAATAACGCATGAGGCATATTCATTTTATGAAGCTGCTCGGTTACTTGTTTGGCTAATTTATTCGCTACTTTGCTTCTTGCAACAGTCAGCTTGTTTGCTGTGTCGTAATAGTCGGCTTTGAGCTGTTCAAGATTGTCATTCATCGATGCAAGGTCATTGTCTTGCTGCGTTAGTTTGGAATATTCATCTTGTAATTCTTGGTGATGCGCGGCAAGCATTTCGGGCATGACACTGTGTTTGCGTGCAAGCTCCATCGCTTTTGCAAAACGCTCTTCAGTTTGTTGCATTCTTAAAGGATCAATTTCCAACCGTTCAACATAGTGCCTAAGCTCTTCCGCAGCTTCTTGTATGTTGATTTGGGCCTCACCAAGCAGTGTTGTTACAACGGAAAGTGCAGGATCGTGCTCAATGAGTCCGGATAGCTTGTCTAGTGCATCATCAACAATGGAAAGCGCGGTACTTTGATCGGATTCATAAAGATTGTGTAAGCAAATTTGGGAATCTTCTAATAATGTTTGGCTGTGGCTTAATTTCTTGAATTCGGCCTCAAGCGTTGGAAACTCTTCTAACCCGAGCTGGAATTCGTCAAGCTCTTGAAGTTGATATTGAAGTAGTTGTTTTCGATCTGCGCGTTGCTGTTCTTCGTTTTGCAATGTTTGAAAGTGCTTTAGTAACGAATTGTATTCTTGGCTTTGCTTTTTAACGCTTTCAAGCACAGCATTATGTGTACCCGCTTCGTCTAACATTTTGCGTTGCACATCGGGCTTTAACAGCTCCTGATGCGCGTGTTGGCCGTGAATATTAACAATTAACGTACCAAGCTCTTTTAATTGTTGCAGAGTGACTGGGCTGCCATTTATCCACGCTCTTGAACGACCTTCTTTGGACACGACTCTTCGAATGATGCAACCGTGTTCTTCATCGTCCAAATCTTGCAATGTGAGCCATGATTGAGCATCGGTATTCTCAACCAGTGAAAAGGTTGCGGTAACCTCTGCCTTTTCAGCACCTTTTCGAACCATGCCTGACTCAGCTCTTTCGCCTAAACACAAGCCTAATGCATCGATCGAGATGGATTTACCCGCGCCCGTTTCCCCGGTAATTGCTGTGGAATTATCTGAGAACTCAATATCAAGATGACGAACGATGGCAAAGTTTTTGATGGATAAATGCGTTAACATAGTTGGCCATGTGTAAATGAACAG
>CAXRCC010000081.1:0-10023 GCA_964228975.1 Paraneptunicella sp.
ATCGTGGGAGGTAATCAAAAACCCGGCATGATTGGCGGTGACAGCACGGCTCGCCTACTTCGTAAAGCCAGACTAGACGACGCGGTTAAAGCTGTTGTACTTCATGTTGACTCACCGGGTGGCAGCGCCTTTGCTTCTGAAGTTATTCGCCAAGAAATCGAACTGTTAAAAGAAGCAAACAAACCTGTGGTAGCAATGATGAGCTCATTAGCTGCATCCGGTGGTTACTGGATTTCTGCAAGCGCAGACCAAATCTGGGCTAGCCCCTCTACCATCACAGGCTCAATCGGTATCTTTGGGATGTTCTTAACCTATGAAGATTCGCTAGGTTATTTAGGTGTTAACACAGACGGTGTGGGTACAACAGACTTCGCAGGATTAACGCCTTCTCGTACATTGAATCCGGGTATTGCCGATATTTTCCAGCTAAGTACCGAACGCGGCTACGATAAGTTCATTAGCTTAGTTGCAAAAGAAAGAAACATGTCAAAAGAAGAGGTCGATAGTATAGGGCAAGGCCGAGTTTGGATTGGTGCAAAAGCAAAAGAAATTGGTTTAGTTGATGAGTTAGGCACACTTGACGATGCCATTGCTGCAGCGGCAAAACTGGCTGAAATGGAAGACTACGGCATTGACTACGTAGAGCCAACACTAACGCCTAAAGAGCTTTTCTGGAAGGAGTTGCTTGGCAACACAACGAAGTTCTTTGTTAAACACACTGGCTTTACATTGCCTGAAAATAAGCTGTTGTCTGAGCTAAATGCGGTGAATGAGGAATTCGAAAAATTCAATTCATTCAACGACCCTTATGGTTCTTACGCTTATTGCTTGATGTGTGATTATTAAAACAACACTGTCACTTTGCATCTTAGAGGTTAAGGTTTACGCCTTAGCCTCTACTCCTCTGATATCTCGCCCCACCACTAAAAAAGATAACGCTAAATCCATTTAATCGTTAGAATTGCGACTAAATCTCGACTCATTTTTATTGCCCTATGAAGAAGAAAATTTATATCGCTTACACTGGCGGTACAATTGGTATGCAAGCCTCTAAAAATGGCTATGTTCCCGTATCCGGCTTTTTAGAAGAAACCCTCAATAAAATGCCTGAGTTTCACAGGCCAGAAATGCCTGAGTTTACACTGCATGAGTACCCTCACCTTATTGACTCGTCCGATATGAATCCGTCCCATTGGCAGCAAATAGCGGAAGATATTCAGGCAAACTACGAAGGGTACGATGGGTTTATCATTCTGCATGGAACCGATACCATGTCTTACACAGCCTCAGCGCTGTCCTTTATGCTGGAAAATTTAGAAAAGCCTGTCATTGTTACTGGTTCACAAATTCCTCTGGCAGAACTTCGCTCAGATGGCCAAGTCAACCTACTCAATGCTTTATATATTGCCGCAAACTACCCGATTCCTGAGGTTAGCCTTTTTTTCAATAACAAACTGCTAAGAGGTAACCGCAGTCGAAAATTAGATGCAGACGGCTTTGATGCGTTTGACTCGCCAAACTGTCGTCCTTTATTGGTTGCCGGTATTAACATTGAAGTGGTTGCGGGCAAAGTAAAAGAAGCGGTAAACCCAAAACCACTCACCGTTGCCAAGATGCAATCACAACCTATTGGCGTCATTACGCTCTATCCAGGTATCAGTGCTGATGTGCTTAAAAACACATTACAACAACCTGTTAACGCCATGATTTTATTGAGCTACGGTGTGGGTAATGCGCCGCAAAATAACGACATTTTAACGCAGCTTCAATCAGCCTACGACAAAGACATTGTGATTGTAAATTGCACCCAATGTTTGCGAGGTAAGGTAAACATGGGCGGCTATGCAACGGGGCACGCCTTACAAGATGTTGGTGTTGTTTCAGGGTTGGATATGACGCCAGAAGCAGCCTTAGCTAAGTTACATTATCTGTTAAGCAAAAATGGCAGTATTAGTGATTTAAGAGCAAAGCTCTCGCAAAACTTACGTGGCGAACTCACAACAACAGAAAGCACTTAAAACAAAAAATGCCGCTTAATCAAGAAGCGGCATTTTTGTTATTCGCTTTACCGTTTTTAATATTTATTGAGACAAATATAAAGGCTGAATCCTCGCCAGAAGCTGTTTGTCTTGATCCAACAACTCCCCTTTACTAATCCAAAGCTGTAACAACACATCCTTATTAATAATGTCATCACCTTGAAGCTTAGCGGCCATTAGCGCGAGCTGAACTTGCTTGCGCGAGTCTTCATCCTGAGTAGATTTATCCGCACCACACACAATTTCCATTGCCGTTGTAAGGTCGTTACGATCAAATTCTGTCAGCACGGAAGTGGATACCTTACCTAAGAATGACTGCTTCCAAACCGAGCCAAGCGATAATGCTTGTTCCGGAACGGTATCATCTGCCCACTCATTTAACGCATCAAAAATAGTTTGATATAACTGACGACTCTTATCGTTTGTCGATGCTTCAAGCTTCGACTCAATCACCGAGCGTAACTGCCTTAATTTCGCTTTTTGTTGCTTAACCAAACCATGAGGCAATTCCGCTAATTTGCTTTCAAACGAAGATAACGAATCAGACTTCAAGTGCTGCAAATCATTCACACCATGGGTGTCATTAACAACCTGTTCAAACGCGCTCAGTTCTTCTTTTACTGTGGCAACAACACTTTCAAGCTCAGAATTTCTTGCTTCCGTCGCTTCATCTCGCTTAGCAAAAATAGCATCGTTAATACCTCTGAAGCTTTCCCACAACTTACGCTCAATTTTTCCTTGCGCTCTGCCAATGCCCTTCCACTTTTCTTGTAACTGTTTGGCAGCATTCGCCGCCTCTTGCCAGTTATCGCTCGATAAAAGTGTGTTGGCTTCATCAATAATACTTTGCTTTAAGGCGGCATTCTCTTTATAGAAAAGCGCCACCTTTTTCTTCACCGGGCTAACGACTTCTTTGTATCGCTGATCGAGTTGATCTTTCAACTTGTAGTCGATATCACCAATATCACGCCACTTCTTACGTAGCGTATTCAACGCTTTATCTAAGGACTCAAACGACGCCTCTTCCGTATTGGCAGCCGATAGCGTGTCAAGCAGTGCAAACTTATCTTCCAAATTTTTAGCTCGATGCGCGTCTTGTTCTGCATAGAAATCACGACAAGGCTTAAACGCTAACTCACAAGCCGAATCAAAGGCTTTGTTTAGTTCATCGTCAGATTCTGTTCCAGTACTCCCCAAAGAAAGCCACTGTGCTCTTAGTACCTTAACTTGCTTAGCTTGTGCTTCTGGAGCCAAAGGCGATTCGGCTAACGCATTAATCTCTTGTAATATCTCGGGTTTTCTTGGCGTGGCAATATAATCTTGCCAATCCTTCAGGTTTTCAATATCTGCCTTAATCCCTTCAAAAGCTTTACTCAATCGGCGTTGTTGGCTTTCAGAAAGAGCCTCAAATTGCGCTACGACTTTTTCGTAATGACGAATTGCATTCCTAAAGCGCCCTTGCTTAACTTGAGCATTCACGAAATTCAGTTTATCTCTGCACTTTTTAAACACATCATCAACTTGCTTTTCGATGGCTTTGATTGCGCCTTGCCATTCTTTTTTCAATGCATTCCAACTTTGATCAACCTCTTTTGGCCATAACGGCTTAAAGGCAGACTTAATGTCATTGAATTGCTGTGTTAACTGCGAGAGTTGATTGCGACCTTCTTCCAGATCTTCAGGCTCGCTTGGAGGCGTGAGCTTTTTGAACTGCTCAATTAAGGCACTAGCCTGTATTAGAGCCGTTTGCAACGCAGGTAAGTCATCTAGCTGAGCGCGACAGCGAGACAATTCAGCTTTTAGTAAATCCGTATTTTTACCTTGCTCAGCCGACAAGCGCGTGCTGTCGATATCATTAAACTTACCCTCTGCTTGCTCAATTTGCTGATTAAATTGTTCAAGTTGACCTAACGTGACTTCACTCACACTTTGGCTTATTGCTTGTTTAACATCGACCAGCACAGATTGCGCAAATTCTAATGATGCGCTGACAGCTTCTTCATGCTTCAATTTATCCTGAGTCTGTAACCATGATTCGTGCAATGTCGCTTCACGTTTATCTAGCCTAGGCTGAATCGCCTCAAACTTTTGTTCAAACTCTGCTTTATCATCGTCAGACAAAATGGAAAACTCGGTTGATAAACCGGAAAACTGAGATTTCAGCTGCGACTTTTCACGTACTAACTTGTCGTAATCTGCACATTCAAGCAACGCTAATAATTTAGAAAGTAATAGGCGTACCTCTTTAGCCAATTGAATTGGCTTCTCCTTCGCTTCGTTTAGCGCTTTTAGCTTTTTGACCGCCAGTTCAACTAACTCCGGATTAACCGCTTTTTTGGCAATTTTAGCCACATCAGCTTCCGATTCGATAGCATCGAACAACGCATTGCGCAGCGCACTATTTTCCGTTGATAACAGTATTTTTAACGACAGCTGAGGTTTGTTTAGCTTCTTCAATACACCTTGCATAAGCTCCGTGTCATTTTCATCGAGCGCTTTTTCATGAAGCAGCATTTCTAACAACGCATTATCGTGACACTCTAAGATAAATGTACGACGAGTTGTACTAGGCAACGTGATCCCATCTTGCCCTAACAAAAATGCTTCCACTTTAGATTTAGATTTTTTCGCAACGCGCTGATCTTTCGATGTACCCGCCATCTTCCACCAAAGGTCGAAGTTATCGAGTTTATCCAGTGCCGCTAAGCTCACAGATGCATCGCTATCGTTAAACGCCAACTCATGCAAAATAGTTTTTTGCTGTGGTTCTTGAGGATTAAGTTGCTGTAATGCTTGAATACGAACCGCGGGATCTTTGTGCTGGTATTTGGGCTGAAAGAGTCTTTTAAATATCATCCTGTTTAAACCGGGCAATGCTTGGTTGATTGGAAAACTGTTTTTTTAGTGTGTCTCGGCTCTTAGTAACAATTTCACCATCAGGACCAACGGTAAAATGTTCATCAGATTTCAAGACTTTGGCTTGATATAACATGACTGCCTGCATACACGTTGAACGCTGTTCTTCATTCAACTCTGTACCGTCTTGCCACTTACCCGTCTCAACAGCATGTCGTAATTTTAGGAATGTATCTTCAGTCATAGACTGAACAAGGTGCTCAACATTCATCATTTAAACTTCTTATCTATTGTGATTCGAACGCGATTAATGACATACCAGAATAAACCTATTCCAGAGCATGTCATGGCAACATAATATTCGATTTCAGTTGGGCGAGAGCCGCCCCAATACATGTAAGCAAAACCCACTACAAACAGCATCATTGCAAGTAGGGATTGATTATTAAAGGATTGGGATTTTTTAATTTGCTGCAACCGTTTTTGTCGCAGTACGTCTTCTTCTGTTGCTGTGCCAGTAGTGAATCCGCAGTGTGAGCAAGTTTTTGCTTTATCGGAAATACGCTTTGCACAAGATGGGCAGTTTACTAGAGCCATTGTTCACTCCGCTATTAACTTGGCGAACTATACCCTATCCACTGCCCATTTTAAATGTTAGTGGAGGCAGAATTTAGCGTTTTAGGCTACGCTTTATCCCCTTTATGTTCTTTATCGAACTCATCCCAGTAATCATCTACCGTTTCTCTCATTTCCTTACGTAGTAAGAAAATACCCAAGAGGTTAGGCAATGTCATGACCACAATGGCAACATACGAGAGGTACCATACTAACGTTGTGTCCGAGAATGAAGCCCAGAAAAAACCTGCAACATAAAACACGCGATACGGCATAACAGAGCGAGGGCCTAACAAATACGTCATTGCTCTATCGCCATAATATGACCATGAAATGGCCGTTGAGAACGCGAAGAGAAGCAGACCTATCGAAACAATATATTTACCAGAATCGCCAAAATACCCCTTTGTAAAGGCCTTCGCCGTTAACTTGGCGGAGTGAATCAAAGATTTTCCTGTCACGATAATGTTATTTTTAGCGATTTTACCGTCTACAATAGACAACTGACCGCTAAAGACATCTTCCTTGTTACCGACGCTAAACGTAACATCTTCAGCAATTGAACGCGCATTAATAATGGTAAAATCTTGGTTTAATGCTTTACCTGCGACCACTTCAATCGTGCCGTTAAACTCAGCCACAGTGTGATCGCCAACACCATTCAAAAAGCCGTATAACTCTTTTCTATCGGACTCACTTTCCTGAGAATATACACCCGCGATAATGGTCATATCGGTGCGATCAAATTCATTCTCGAACTTCTCTTTCCATACGCCAGAAGACAAGATAACCAAACCTGTTAGCGTACAAAGAATAATCGTATCAATGAAGGGTTCAAGAATTGACACAACACCTTCTGAGACAGGCTCATTCGCTTTTGCAGAAGCGTGTGCAATCGGTGCAGAACCTTGACCCGCTTCGTTTGAGAATAAACCACGGTTAACACCACGGTTAAACGCATAAGCAAAGCTTGCCCCTAAGAAACCACCCACCGCAGCAGAGCCCGTAAACGCATCACCGATTACCGCAGCAAATGAAGGACCAATGTTTTCAACGTTATAGAAGATAACTGCCAGCGCACCAATAATGTAAATCGCCGCCATCAACGGAACAACACGAGACGTTACCGCCGCGATACGTTTGATACCACCTAAGATGACTAACGCAAGCAGCACGGCTAAAATGCCGCCCGTCAACATGGGGTCAATGCCGAAGGTGGCTTCCATACTGGTTGAGATACCGTTAATTTGTGGCAAGCTACCTGTACCAAATGAGCTGATAACAGTCGCAACCGCAAAACCAATGGCTAACCATTTCATGTTCAAGCGACGGTCCATGTAATACATTGGGCCACCCGCCATTGTGCCATCAGCCGTTTTTACACGGTATTTGTGAGATAAGGTTACTTCCACGAATTTGGTTGTCATACCAAAAAAGGCCGTTACCCACATCCAAAATAGTGCAGCAGGGCCACCTAGGAAAATAGCTAACGCCACACCACTAATGTTACCGGTACCAACAGTACCAGACAGTGCAGTGGCTAATGCTTGGAAGTGAGAAGTATCGCCCGGATCTTCTTTTTTATCGTACTTACCACGTACGACGTTAATCGCATGCTTAAAGTAACGAACTTGTGGGAATTTCAAATAAATGGTGAAGAATAAACCAACACCAAGTAATACATAAGGGAACCACGCCGAGCTCCCAAGGTAGCTGTCTAGCAACAGCAAAAAATTGCCAAGTGCTTCCAAATCTATTTCCTCTTTGTTGTTATTGTTCTATCAATGATTAAGGTGCGCGGCTGATGCCCCGTTCTCATTATCGTAAATCGTCAACAACACCATTAAAGGCAACAAGTACGTCTTCACCTAGCTGTTTACAACGCACTGGAGACCAGCCGTACAGAGGATCAGGTAAGTTATCGTTGTCTTTAAATGGCATTTCTAACGTATAAGCTAAACAGTCGAAACGTTGGCCTACTGCATTACATGCAACAGTCATGTTGGCTTCGCCAGGTGCATCTTTTGGATACCCTTCTTCGTCTTGAAACTCTGGCGTAACCATCAATAGGGTATTCACGAATTGCTTTTCAAGCGCTTCAATGCGATCGCTATAACCCGGATTACCTTCACAGCCTGCCACGAAGTTGTACGGAATGGCTTCGTCACCATGAACATCAAGGAAAAGATCAACTCCGACTTCCTGCATTTTGTTCAATACGTGGAACACTTCTGGGCTTTTCTCTAACGAAGGCTCCGCCCACTCGCGGTTCAGATTCACGCCCGCAGCATTGGTGCGCAAGTGACCTCGCACAGAACCATCTGGGTTCATATTAGGAACAACATAGAAAACGGCCTTTTCAAGCAGTTGTCTGCCTACACCGTCATCTTCATCGAGCAAACGCGCTAACATTCCTTCAACCAACCATTCGGCCATCGTTTCACCGGGATGTTGGCGAGCTGTTACCCAAATTTTCTTTTTGTTTTCGCTTTCTTCGCCAATCACTAACAACGACATATCTCGCCCATCAAGGGTTTCACCAAGATGTTCTTGACGGCAGTTATAATCGGATTGTGCCCAAGCAAGCAGGTTCAGATGCTGCTCGTAAGAGTACGGCGCAAAATAGGCAAAGTAAGCCACTTCTTGCTCGGGGATGAAATCGATATGAAGTGTGTTGTCTTCAAAAGTACACGGTACGCGGAACCATTCATTACGGTCATAAGAAACTACCGCGTTATAACCGGGCCAGCCATCTGGGTAGGCTGATTTGTCTAGATCAACGATGGTCATTTTGTGTTCAACCATCGGTTCAGATTCAAGTCTAAAATAAAACCATTGCGCAAACTCAGACGCATTGTCTTTACGAATGCTAAGTTGAATATTTTCTGGCTCTTCGGCTTGGATAACATTGATATTTCCAGCGTCGAAGTTGCAACTTATTCTCATTATTTTAAATCCTTATTGGCACGAAGCCGCTAATCTAGCATAAATAGACGCGTTAGCCATCCCAACCTTGCCTTATGACAGGTCCGAGTATTCACGCATCAATGAAAAACAGTGATGTTCACTAAAGTTAGAGTGTCATCCAGTTTTGCAGCTTAATTTGTGTTGAGGTGGTGTAACCAAAGTGTTTGGCAATTACCTGTTGGTTTTCGTCAAGCAGGTAATAACTCGGGTAGCCTTGGATACCAAATGTTTGACCAATTTGACTGTTTCCTAAGGCGACATCAACATCGATATTGTGCTTCGCCACAAATGCCTCCACCTCTTCTAACGACTCATAATCCATGGCAACAGGAACAATGTTCAAATTGGTTTCACTCAGGTTTTCCAAACTGCCAATGCTCCAGTTACAAACACGACACCAAGGCGCAAAGAAATACAACAATGTTCTTTCAGATTCTTTCGCAAGCAACATAGGCTCGCCGGCAAGTGATACCGTTTTAATCGGTTCAATGTGGACTGTACCATCCGACGCCAACATATCCTTTGTGCGCCATGCTTGAACCGCAAAAATAATACCGATGATAACAACCACTTCGATAAAAAAGCGGATCATTTTCTTTTTTGTAAACAGGCTTTGGAATTTTTCAGATAAAGGCATACACACCCTACTCCGGTAAGAACGTTTTCTCGTATCGCTAGAGAAATTAGAATGCGGAGCAATTTATACCCCATTGTGGCAAGACGCAAGTTAAGAGAAGACGAAACACCATTAAAAAAGGCTTAGATGAACTAAGCCTTTTTTGCGGTTTTAACTAACTTACCATTGCGGTAATGTTTTGAATGTTAGGCCTGCCATTGCCATCGCAACGCGCACAACCTGACAGCTATAACCAAACTCGTTATCGTACCAAAGGTACAATGTCGCGCGATCGCCCGAGGTAATCGTAGCTTGCGAATCAACCACACACGCGGCGCGAGAGCCTACTAAATCCGTAGACACAATTTCTGTGGACGCTGTGAAATCGATTTGCTCTTGCATATCCGAGAACAATGATTTTTCGCGTAAAAACTCATTAATTTGTTCTTTAGACACTTCTTTACCTAAATTCAGGTTAAGAATCGCCATCGAGACATTGGGCGTAGGAACACGGATTGCGTTACCCGTGAGTTTACCTTTTAGTTTCGGATACGCTTTTGCAACCGCTTTGGCTGCGCCAGTTTCAGTAATAACCATGTTCATCGGTGCACTACGGCCACGACGATCGGCTTTGTGATAGTTATCAATCAAGTTTTGGTCATTCGTGTATGAGTGAACTGTTTCAACGTGACCATTTTCAATACCAAACTCTTCATCAAGCGCCATTAATACAGGCGTGATAGCGTTAGTGGTACAACTTGCTGCCGACATGATGGTATCGCTTAAATCGATATCGTCATGGTTAACACCGTAAACGATGTTTTTGATATCGCCTTTGCCTGGCGCAGTCAATAACACTTTTCCAGCGCCTTTGGCTTTTAAGTGACGGCCCAAGCCTTCTTCATCGCGCCACGCACCAGTGTTATCAAT
>CAXRCC010000082.1:0-3204 GCA_964228975.1 Paraneptunicella sp.
GCATTCCCCCTGTGAATGAACATAAAAGAATACGCCCCGATGATTATTGGTAGGCGCCTGTGATTTCATAGTTGAATACTAATAACCATCGGGGCTTATTCTTTTATGTTCATTCACAGGGGGAATGCTGTTTGAGCCGTATTTAAGCGCCCTCATGACGCACTAGCTATACACGTTTGCCGAGAAAATGCGCCACCCGTGTTCGGTTAAATGACAAATGTACAAGGTGCGAAACGGGATTTTTTGGCTGCGAGTGTGAATGGTCCACTTAATATCAACGGCTCTGGCATTGTCGCCGAGTCGTTTGTCCGATTGAATTTCAAATGATGCCGAGTGATAGCCCATCTCTTTCATGGCATCGCAATTCTTTTCAAATTTCTCAACCAGCGCCGAGTGTTCGGTGAAGGTTAAATTGCCGTCGGCATCGGAAATGGCACAAGGCAGGCAATATTGATTGGCAATAGCGTGGGCGTCGAATTTATCGAACGCGTCGGTATAAGCGGTGAAAAGGCCGAGTAAATCATTCATCTTGGGTACTACGCTAAGTATGTTTTGATTTGTACTTAGCCTTACTATTACCTGTTTTTAATGGGTTGTGAATAGGCAGATGTACTTTTTACACGGTCGTTTTGCGCTGGGGTAGGCATTGTTGAGCCTTGAATTTGGCCCTGTTGTAAAGATGTTTTACCCGCTGTAGCTTTTTGGGTTAGTAACCTTTTTGCGGATAGCTGCCTTAATTGAGCGCGTTCTTCTCGGCTTTGAACGGGAAGGGCATAAGCAGAGGTGGTTTCAACCACAGGCGTTTGTACCTTTGTTGCACGGGTAACCTGAGTCGTTTTTATATTTTGAACCGCTTTTGGGGTTTGCAATGTTTTAGATGGCGTGTTTGCGGCAAACGCTGAAAAAGAAAACGTTGTTGAAAAGAGCATAAGCGAAGCGAAAAACAGCGCAGAGAACGTATACAAAGAGAACGTACAAAAAGAAAACTGACACAAAGAGAACGTCAACGAAGAGAAAACACGTTTAGCAGAGCGCACGGGGTTGATGAACGATAATGACGTAGCTTGCATGGGGACTCCTAAATACTGACTTGACGTTCACGTTACTGCTGACTTGTCACTATGTCAACCTGCGCCGTCCGACAGCAACGCTTTAAGCTGATTTTTAATCTTAATGTGTTCGACTTGTTGCTCTACGCGAAGTTTCACTAATTCTTGATTAAACGGTTTGGTGATGTAATCCACCGCGCCAAGTGTTAGCCCGATAATTTCTTCCTCAGGCTCACGCTTGGATGTGATAAAAATCACGGGGATCGTGTCGTCGAATAACGCCTGTAACTGCTGAAAAACGTGGTAGCCGTCTACATCCGGTAACACGATGTCGAGCAAGGCTAAATCAGGCCTTTGTTCTTTGGCGCGATTTAAGGCTTGCGTGCCGTCTTTGGCAATCACTAGCTCGTAGTCTTCTTTGAACAAAGAGACCAGCAGGTTAATGTTAATTTTTTCGTCATCCACAATCAGTAAACGCGCTTTGGTCATGGTGAATTACCTTTTAGTGAGTGATTACGATGGATTCATTGGGAACTAAATTTAAGCGCGCTAAAAGCGCCAACGCTTCGTCGTATTCGTAGTTTTCAAGTAGTTCGTAAAGCTCTTCTAAAATGGGCCTGTCGATATCCGATGCGTGAGAGAGCAGCTCTTCAACCAAATCATTCGCTTGCGTGTTACCTTGTTTCAGCAAGGGAATGAGCGGCGGTGCAATTTTGTTTAAATTGCTAGAAGCAGGCGCGGCGGTGGTACCGTCATTTGGCGGTTGACGGCGAGGCGTATCATCGTTGGCTTGCATCTTTAACATTAAGCTTAAAATACTAGAAAGGAAGATTTCGAACTCTTGCTCGAAGGCGGTTAACTTGCTTTCGTAATCTGTTGAACTTGTAATAATCGCGGCCTCTAATTCCGAGGTAACACGACTTAATTTAATGCCGCCTAACGTGCCGCTCACGCCTTTTAACGTGTGCAGTTTTACCAGTACAAAGTTATCGTCGTTAGTGGCAAGGGCGTTGGCAATTTGCGACAGCGTATTTTCATAATCGTTAATAAAGCTGCGGTACAGTTTTACCAGCAAGGATAAATTCCCGCCAACGCTAGAGCGAGCCGATTCGGCATCGATGCCTTCAAGCGTTTGTAGCTGGTGTAAGATGTCTTCTTCCGATACCACCATGTCGTCTTGGCGCGGTTTAGGCTGCATCTTATATTTGCTAGCGCGTTCTGGTTTTAGTGCAAATTGCGACACCACGGCATACAACTCGCTAGGATTAATGGGTTTGGTAATGTGATCGTTTAACCCTTTAGATAACGACTTTTCTCTTTCCCCTTTAAAGGCATGGGCTGTCATGGCAATAATGGGCAGTTGTTGTTCCGAGTACTGCTTGCGGATTTCTTGCGTGGCTTCGTATCCGTCCATCACTGGCATTTGAATATCCATTAACACTAAGTCGTAACCGGGTTTTTCGCTGCCAGCACTCATCACCTTTTCTACCGCCAATTTACCGTTAGCGGCAATGTCCAGAATGATCCCTTTACGTTCAATAAGTTCTCTTGCCACTTGCTGATTAATGGCGTTGTCTTCCACTAACAAAATGTGCAGCCCGGCTAACGAATGAATATCGTCGGAGTTGTTCACCAAGCCTTTGGCGCTTTGGTCATCCGCGGATTGAGTTTGGTTAATGGCGCTATCTAACGCTTTGACCAAGGTGGGCAGGTTAATGGGTTTTTGTAGATAGCCATCGAGCAGGTGCTTTTTGTCTTGATAAATTTCGAAGCCATCAAAGCCCGTTACCATGATGATAACAGGCGGTACTTTGCTGCCCATTACGTGACGAAGCAGCCTAGCGGTATCGATGCCGTCGATCCCTGGCATTTGCCAATCGAGTAAAATGGCATCGTATTCAATGGTTTGCGATTGCAGTAATTGGCGTTCAATGGCCTCAACCGCTTTTTCACCCGAGAACGCTACGCTCACGTCGATATCAATCCCGTGTAGCATTTCGGAGAGGACCAAGCGCGATGTCCGGTTATCGTCAATCACTAAAATACGGCGATGCGTGAGCATGGGGAGCAGCGGCGTTTCGGGCTTTTCATTCTCTTTTTCAATACCAAATAAGCAACTAAAACTGAAGGTACTGCCTACACCAAGCTGGCTTTC
>CAXRCC010000083.1:0-5529 GCA_964228975.1 Paraneptunicella sp.
TGAATACGTGGAAATGCATGCAGTCTAACGGTGAAAATTCTGGGATTCAACCATAGTTCAGTAGGGTTTTATTAGACCTTTGATTGGAAAAGATAATTGGCAGTTCTGTGCGATGAAATCGATAAACTGCCAATTGATGACAAAAGCGACACTTTATTCACGTTTGGCGATTTGCAGCACGCCAAGAATTAAGTTTTGAAGCTCATCGAGATCGCTTTTGAAGTTCAGGGCATGGGCCATGTTTCCGCCCAACTCAAGTAAGAAATCTTCTTGGTCGACGGTAAAATCCAATTGGTGGAAACTGTCGTGAATTCTGTTCACAAATTCACTCAGCACCAATTCTTGCCTTTCTTTTAATCCCACCGTTAATCGTCCAACATCTAAAGAAATGCTCTTCAACTGTTTGGAAATCATGTTTAGCGCTTGTTTATCTCGACACTCTTTCCACTTCTCGCCCACCATAGTGATCACAGCGGAGCCTGCATCTTTAATTCGACCCAATTCCACCTCTTCTTGCGGTGCATTGAGCACAAGAATACAAATACCTTCGTCGTTGAACACTAAACGGTTATCTTGATAGTGGTATATGCGGCCCTTTTGATGCACCAGCTGTAAGACTCGTTGCACCAGCTCCGGACAATTTTGATGACCGTAGCAGTGATAGTGGTTGTGCTCGAAGTCCCCAAGCATGACCGCAATTTTTAAACCGTATTGGTTATCGAAAAAACGCGTGATCCCGTGCATTAACTCTTGCGCAGTATCAAGCTGAAACGTGGTTTTACAAAACTCCACGATCGCGCCGTACTGAGACGCCTGCTTCATGCTTTCCAGCGCAATATTATTGCTTTCAGCTAGCTCACGCTTGCGCTCTACTTTTCGCAAAATTCTCGATAAGAACAATTGATACGGGCTGACCACATCGTATGTATCGATTAAATACGGATCGAAAATGGGTGCAGTGTACATGTCATCCACGTTGCGAGAATCTTCAAGCACGATGGCTTTCATGTGGTAATGCTGATCTTGTAATGCAGATACCGCACGCATTTCGCAAGACAGCGCAATCAGGATGTCGGTCTCACTAGAGAGCATTCTGACGTCTTCCATGCAGCGTAATAGCGCCGCTGTTGGCACATCTTTTAACAGCTGCTCAATGACATCGGGGACCTCATCTTCTAAATCGATGTAAACCAGTATTTTAGGTTCTTCGTGGTTAACCTTTCCAATGAGGTTTTCAATAGAGGATTGCACCCAAGCTTGTTCAATCACTAGCTCTTCAATGGAATCGCAAGACACCGCAGGATAATAAAATAAAGACGACGCCGACACTTCAACGCCGTTTTCGATGCGCTTTAAAATGCTGGTTTTCTCTTTGAAGGCTTTTTGAGGAAACGTTTTGCTGATGTTTCTTGCAAAGAAAAGATGGCTTTGATCGTCGTTTCTTGCGAGCGGTTCGCCGTGAGACAGCACAAACTCAACGCCTTTCATCACCTCGGCTCGTGAGCTTTGCCCTGCGTCACAAATTAAATGAAAGCCTTTTGCTTTTGCACAGCGTGCCAGCTCTTGTTTCACTTCACGAGAAGCAAAGTCGTGATAAACCCAGTGGAAACGCTCGGCAGCAATATTGTTTTGGCTTAACCGAGTTAACATTTCATCAATCACATCGGTATCGGAGCAATCAAACGGTACATTTAAATGCAGCTGAACCTTGGGATTGTTTGTTAACAAAGTGCCGATTTCGCCTAATACACGATCAAACTCACGCACTAAGGCTTCTTGGTCGCATAACATCTGAAACGCAGAATCAAATTGACCACTGAGTTTCATTGCGCCTAAATTCTTATCAGCATCGATAGAAAAGACATTGATGATTTCAATGCTATTGGTGCGGGCATCTAAAACCGGTTGGCAACGAAGCTTAATTGTCGTTTCATTCCCATCTTGGTCGTTTACTTTTTTTAACACACGCAATTTGGAAGAAGGGATGTCCTTCGATTGCCAATCGCTGACAATGTCTAAGTCATTTAAGTTCAGTTCGACCTCAGTCGAAAGCACTTTGTTTTTAGTCAAATTTAAAGATTCCAAAATACTACTTATATCTTCTGATTCTAAAATGAATAAGTAGTGCTTATTGGGATTAACCAAAAAGGCACTGACTTTTTCTTTCAATTTTTTAATGAAGTGTGGCTCGAATAACACAACTTCACACTGTGCCAAATCCATCGCCTTATAGTGAGACGATAGGTATTCTTCGACGTGAACACGCTTTATCCGTCCAAGGAGCTCACAACTATCAGGTTGACTTAAGTTCGAATAAGGCGAGCTGACAGTTCTAACGGGTTGCAATACAGACATTCTGAGAGCCTCCTTAAGAACATAGAAAAATAAAAAAGTTCAGCTATCGAACTTGCACATACTTTATTGGAAGCATCATGGCCATTCAATCAGGAAAAACCGAACTATAATCGTATTAAAAAATTACCATTGGTAACTATATGACACATATTAAGGAAATCTTATTACATCAGCAATATATATAAAGGATAATTTATTTTATATGCATTGCAATTTAATTGGCGTAAAAGTGATTTATCGACCAATTTAATTCCACACAAAAATTAATGCTTTATTCTATCTAGAACATTTTGAAAAGGTATAAACGAGGAAGTAAAGCGTGTTGCGAGAAAGCTAATCTATTTTTCTGCTACTTTGTTCATATGAAAAAATGCTTACAAAAAGACGGGTTAATAATATACATATGTCAAAATGGGTAATTCATCTGTTGTTGCTGTCATAACCCATTGTGATTAGTTATGTTCAAAAATACCTAACTTATTCCCTCCTTAAACATCTAATTATTCCTGTATTCGAGTAAGTTTTTGGTTTATTTTTGAAAACGCAAAGCGGAATAACGAGTAATTAATTACCTACACTTTATTGCCGCTTTACGCTTTTTCAAATGATCGTTTAAAACTGATGATAGAAGTTAATTTAGACGACGCTTTTCTGGAATGATGAGCACACTTGCCGATAGCGCGGGCGCTCTGACAACATCCCCCATAAACAAGCCAACCCTTGGTGTATGCGGGTTAGATGATAATGCGGGGTGCATTTGATAACGATTTACCCCCTTCACGGGCAAGGTAACGGCTTCTCTATTTAGATTAAAAATGATCAATATTTGCTCTACTTTTGAGTCTATATTTTCCAGCGGTGCGCTGTCGTCAATCGACATCACAATCAAACCGTCTTTTTTGGCACCGTGGTGAAATTTCACGCGTGCTAAAATGTCGTCTTGCGTTTGCAAAGAGAAAAGCGGTGATGACGAGCGCACTTTTAACATGTCGAAAAAGCGATCTCGTGTGGACTGAATAAGCGCAGTATCGACGTTATCATTCCCTTTGCTATTTTGCTCAAGTTCACGAATTAACGCCCAATTGGCTTTGTCTTTCACACTCGGCGGCAATCCCTTTTTCGCATTATTGGATTTCATCGAATAGTCCACTCGATTAAACCAATCACCGTAATCGTAGCTGTCGCGAAGATACGATTTTGAGCGTAAAAGTTCGCTGCCCATATGTAAAAAAGGAATGCCTTGTGCGTACAGTGGAAACGCTAAAGACACCAATTGAAACGCCGCTCGCTCTTCGGGTGTGGCATCTAATGGCATGCGATATTGGTTATTATCCCACAGGGTTTGGTTATCGTGCTTTGACACATAATTAATGGTATCGGCAGGATCAAGGGCGTAACCTGTTGGCGCATCACCGTACGGAACCGCCTTGCCAAGCACGGTAGTGCCATCTGCGCGAGCTAACGGATAATTGGCGAGATTGCCTGCAAGCCCAACACTGGCTTGCTCCATTGAAAGCAGGTATTCCTGTTGCACAGCCGCTTCACCTAGTTCAGCTTGCAATTCGTTCGGATACACTTTAAGACCATTGCCCAGCCCCTGCCCTTGACGAAGAGCATGACCATTCACAAACGATGAGCCACCGCGCACCGCATCGCGTAATCTGTCGGTGAAGGTGCCAATCTCTGAGCCTGCCAACGCCGTTTGGCTCGCCTGCTCAAACTGCGCATGATTCGCCACTTCTCCGAAGTTCCAACCTTCACCATAGAAGTAGGTATCTTCATCTACAGCACGCACAGCTTCACGCGCTGCTAACATGGCTGATTTAGGCTGGTGCCCCATTAAATCAAAACGAAAGCCATCGATCTTGTAGTCCTCTGCCCACACCACTAACGAATCAATCATCAGCTTTGTCATCATACGATGTTCGGTGGCGGTGTTATCACAGCAGGTTGATTGTTCGATACTTCCGCTGATGGGATTGAGCCTGTGGTAATACTGAGGCACCACTTTATCGAGTACAGATTTAGGCTCCAACCCTGCTTCATAGGTATGGTTGTATACCACATCCATCACCACTCTGAAGCCTTGTTCGTGCAGGGCTTGCACCATTTCCCTGAACTCGATAATGCGTTTGACCCCTTCTGGGTCCACCGCATAACTGCCTTCTGGCACGGTATAGTGATACGGGTCGTAACCCCAGTTGTAGGGGTCGTGTTCACGAATCTGCTCTATCACGCCTTGGGCAGAGGCGGATGTTGAATCAAAACGTTGCAGCATTTCTTCTAATGACGTTTGATAGCTGGCTTTTTCGTGACACAAACTCAAATCCGGCACCAACGCGCACGCTTTGCCAAGGGTGTCGGAAAGGTGGATCACTTGATTCGGATCTTCATTCACGGTGCCAATGTCGTAAGTCGGCAACAGATGAATGGTGTTTAACCCCGCAGCGCGAAGTGCGGCTAGGTGTTTTCCGCCATGGCTTTTGGTTTCTAAAAAGGCTTTGTATTTTCCACGATAAGCTTCATTAGATAACGCCGTTTCAGCCGCACTAAAATCACGAATATGCGTTTCGTAAATAATTTGCGATTCAGGGTACGCTAACGCGGGTGCTTGGTGTGCAAACCAGCCCTTGGGGGCACTAGCATCGGCTTTTAAATCGACCACTTGAGAATACAAGCTATTACGCGACAGGCTTAACGAATACGGATCGGTGACTTCAATGACTTCATTTTGCTTTGATGCATAGTGATATTGATGTAACTCGTAGCGATAGTATTGTCCGGGCGCAGCAACATGGGTAGTTAACGACCAAGCGCCCGAAGCGCTATCCTCCTTTAACGCCATGCGTTTAATGCGGGTTTTATTGGTGTCGTACAGCACAACATAGGCTTGTTTTGCCAGCGGTGCCCACACACGGAAGGTCACGCTTCTGGCGGCATCATCCACCATCGCGCCATAACGCAGCTCGTCTGCATCATTATTGCCAGAAGTATATAAATCGTCTAACACTCCGTAATGCTGAACATAGGACAGATGCGCGACATTGCCCATGTTGCCTGTATTAGTATTGGCGTCGGTGCTTGTGTCTACGTTTGAACCTGACTGTGCATTTAATGATGTCGCTACCGCTAGTTGTTGTTTTAACAATTGTTTGGCTTCTTTGGCGCTGACGT
>CAXRCC010000084.1:0-4595 GCA_964228975.1 Paraneptunicella sp.
CCATCCGCTCCATCTCGCAATAAGCATTAAATGGCGCAACGCCACCTTGTCCATCGGGGTTAATGGTGTAAAGGCCACTTCTACTTTCTGGATTGAATTGCTTAATGGTTTGGCAAGTGGTCTTTTCCTCTAAATTATCGCCCTCAATCACCACAAAAGGCGTCGACTCACCATTGGTTAACGTTCCGGTTCCAATTTGAGCACGATAATTACGACCAAAGGCAAGCACTTCTCCATTTTGCATTACCACTACAGAGTGGTGCCTGCCCGCTTCAATATCAACAGCGTGCCCATTTAACGCCACTTTTACCGGTACATGGGAAGATGACAGAACACCACTTCCCAGCTGACCAAAGCTGTTATCGCCCCACGCCATCACCGTGCCATCGTGAGTGATTGCAAAACTGTGAAAATTACCTGCGAAGAGATGAGCGATATCGGTAAGCCCCAAAGAAATAGGGGAATAAGGCGTTCTGAAGTCATCGTTGCCCAATTGACCAAAAGCGTTGTAACCCCAAGCAATCATCTCTCCATTGCCTTTTAACACCAAGTTATGATCACTGCCGCTGGTAACCTCCCTAGCTAAGGTCGATAAAGACACCGCGCAACACACTGCTCCTAAAATAAACTGCTTCATGACTAAACCCTCAATGATCGTTGTAATAATTGGGGTAAAACCACAAACCAACAAAGGTTATTTTTTGCTACTTACTTTCAAACGTAATGAAAAGAAAACATAACCAATCTTTCAGCACATAATTTGGCTTGGACTATACCGATAGAAAATAACTGTAAAACCCTTCGCCGCGTTTGTATCCCAAAGATTCATACAGCGCTTGCGCGTTCACATTGTCCTTCGCCGTTTCCAAGGCAATCCCTTTTGCGTGCGTGGCAATGGCATACTCTTTTGCAATATTCATCAATGCTTTTCCTGCCCCCAAACGACGTGCTTCTGGAGCAACATATAAATCATTTAATACCCAAGTACGCTTAGCAGATACCGATGAAAAGTTAGGATAAAGCTGAGTGAAACCCACAAACTCACCGTGCGTGTCTTCTGCCACGAAAATTACCGACTCATCGTTTTTTAAGCGCTCAGTAATAAACGTTTGCGCCAGTGCCAAATCACTTTCTTGCTCATAAAAAACACGATAAGCATTAAATAATACGGCCACTTTTTCAGCTTCTTCAAGGCCGATTCTTTTCACAAATACGCCCATAATCCTCTCCTAAAATTGTTCTAAATCAACGCCTACGCTTTGCTTAAGATTCTATATAGAATTTACCCAAGGGGTGTGTTAAAACAGACGAATTACAAAGAAATTGAGACAGTTAGATATGGCAGTTGATGTCTGGCTCTATTACACACTTGCGGTACTTATCTTAACCGGCACGCCCGGCCCTAGCACTCTCATCTGTTTAACCAAAGGTGTCACTCACGGATGGTCGAGCGGCGCAGTCACCGCACTTGGCAGTTTATGCGCGATTACCATCATCATGACGCTATCTTTTACCGGATTAGGTGTTGTGGTTGCCTCATCAGAGTGGGTATTCACTATCGTTAAATGGATTGGTGCAGCCTACTTGGTATTCCTTGGTATCAAAGCGCTTACCTCTAAACAAGAGAGCTTTACTCAAACGGCTTCCTCCACATCTGCGCCTCATCCACAAAACAAAGATAACGCAGATAATACAACGCAAAGCACTGCCGCTGAGCGCTTAGCATCGGTTCAAAAAGTCACATCATTTAAACGCCATTTCAGCAACGGCTTTATCGTTGGCGCCAGCAACCCTAAAGCTATTTTGTTTTTTGCCGCCTTATTCCCACAGTTTATCGATCCGAATGCCAACATGCTGACTCAATACCTCGTGTTCGCTTCAACTTTTGTGGTGCTGGAGCTTTCATGGTTGCTGACTTATGCCTACTTAGGAGCGAAATCATCAACATGGATTTTTCAACGAGGCCGTGCAAAATGGTTCAATCGCTTAACGGGCGGCGTGTTTATAGGCGCTGGCGCATTACTTTCTACAGCGAGCCAGAGCTAAACCTCAATTTGGGTAAAAAACTAATACATTAGTTTAACCTTGCGGCGAACAGGCGGCTTTGCGGTAGCTATTAAACTTATAGCTGGGCTAGAATAGCGCCCTCAAATAACCAACATTTACCAATACGGGAAAATCCATGTCATTATCTGTTGTCATCCTCGCTGCCGGGAAAGGCACAAGAATGAAGTCAGCTTTACCCAAAGTTCTCCACCCCATCGCGGGCAAACCCATGGTTCAGCATATTATCGACACGGTAAATGCTTTGGGAGCAAAACAGCTTAATCTCGTTTACGGGCACGGCGCTGACCAACTGCAAAGCGCTTTGGCTCATAATACGAACAACAACGCCGATAACCGTGCATTAAATTGGTGTCATCAGGCCGAACAACTCGGCACGGGGCACGCAGTACAACAAGCACTGCCTCACATCAACGATGCTGATGATGTATTGATTTTAGTTGGCGACGCCCCTCTCATTAAAAAAGACACACTCGCGCATTTGCTTGACGTTAAACAAACCGCAGATATCGCGCTACTGACCGTAGACGCGAGCGATCCCACGGGCATGGGCCGCATCATCCGCAACGACGATGGCAATGTTGTCGCCATTGTTGAACATAAAGATGCCACCGACGCTCAGCGAGAGATCAAAGAAATTAATACGGGCATCATGGTGATGTCAGGCGCA
The DNA here is from genome assembly GCA_964228975.1 of Paraneptunicella sp. Classification (GTDB taxonomy): domain Bacteria; phylum Pseudomonadota; class Gammaproteobacteria; order Enterobacterales; family Alteromonadaceae; genus Paraneptunicella. The sequence goes on from CAXRCC010000084.1 coordinate 2,735, forward strand.
GACTTAAAACGCTGGGTCGGCAACCTCGATAACAACAACGCACAAGAAGAATATTACCTTGTTGATGTGATTGAAATGGCAGCAAACGAAGGCAAGCGTATTCAAACCGGAAAAGCACAAAGCGAAGTGGAAGTGGAAGGCGTGAATAACCGCGTGCAGCTTTCTCGTTTAGAGCGTGCTTATCAGCTCGAACAAGCCCATGCACTGATGCTTGGCGGGGCAACGCTGGCCGATCCTGCTCGTGTGGATGTGCGCGGCACAGTGACAACAGGTCAAGACGTGAACATCGACGTAAATGTGGTGATGGAAGGAACAGTAACCTTAGGCAACAACGTTCGCATTGGCCCGAACTGCTTATTGATTGATTGCGACATTGCCGATGGCACCCACATCGAAGCAAACTCGGTTGTACAAGAAGCAAAAGTTGCCGCAAATTGTACCGTTGGCCCTTACGCTCGCTTGCGCCCAGGTGCAATTCTTGAAGAAGGAGCCAAAGTGGGTAACTTCGTTGAAATGAAAAAATCCGTATTGGGTGAAGGCTCAAAAGCCAACCACTTTACTTACCTTGGCGATACCACTGTTGGCAAGGGCGCAAACATTGGTGCCGGCACAATTACCTGCAACTACGACGGCGTCAACAAGAGCAAAACGCTTATTGGCGATGGCGCTTTCATCGGCTCTAATTCGTCCCTTGTTGCACCTGTGAGCATTGGCAATAACGCCACTGTAGGTGCAGGTTCTACCGTTTCTAAAGACGTCCCCGATGACACGCTTGCCGTTGCACGCGGCAAACAAATCATGAATTCATCGTGGAAGCGCCCTGTTAAGAAAACAAGCTAGCACCCTACAACGCATTGAAAAAAGTGCATTGAAAAAAAGGCGCGTTGAAAAAAGTGCACAGTAAAAAAGCGTACTGTAGAAGCGCAATTAAAGAGCTATTTAATCAGCCATTGAATCAAGCAACACAGCGCAAAGCATTCAATGGCTGATGGTTAGGGCAGAATGTAAAGAACGCTGAAAGTTTTAAAAAGCAGTAAAGAGAAGCAACAATGAAGATTATTCTGGACGATTTAACCCATCCCAAAGTGATCGCTTTATTAGAAGAACACTTACACGATATGCGCTCTGTGTCGCCACCAGAAAGTGTTCATGCACTGGATTTAGAAGAGTTGCGTCAGCCTTCTATTCGATTTTGGAGCATTTGGGAAAACGACAGCCTTGCTGGCTGCGTGGCAATGAAGCTGCACAATAGCGAACTGGGCGAGATTAAATCCATGCGAACCTCTCGTGATTTTCATCGCCGCGGTATCGCTTCAAAACTGCTTAACCACTTACTGGATCACGCTAAGTCGGCAGGCTTACAGCGGGTGTCATTAGAAACAGGCATAGAAGATTACTTCGAACCTGCCCGCGTATTTTATAAAAAGTTTGGATTTGAAGAGTGCGGCCCTTTTGCCCAATACACCAACGATCCCAATAGCGTATTTATGACCTTGGCGTTGGTTTAAACAACGCCTAGCGCCTTCCTTCCTCGACTTCCATTTTCCAGCCCACGTACGGAAACTGTATCCAGAACGAAAAATAGAAAAAGGTTAAATACCAATAAGGGATCACAAAACCGATCCCTAAGTTTTTATACACCGCCAACAACAAATAGTCGTAAATAAAAAGCGGCACCGTTAAATATAAAGCCAACCAACACGCATTAATGAGATGCCGTCCATCGTCCCAATATTTCTGCAACGTCATTTTAGTGACGGGAAAATACATCGCCGTGACCACAACCAAAATGGGCAACTTAGCCCATAAAGGCCAATGCTGATAATACTCAGGCAACCCAATTAAATAGAAGGTTAACCAC
>CAXRCC010000085.1:0-15770 GCA_964228975.1 Paraneptunicella sp.
AGTCCTTGGCTACGGGGAAGCGGTTACTCTCGTCAAGTCGACGCACTGTCCAAACTGTAACAGCACCAATTTGCGTTACATTTATCCCGATGTAGGCTGGCCTCGTATTGGCTTTTTAACTTGTCAAAGCCCCTATCACAGCCAGTGCTCTGATTGCTCAATGATTTTCCTAAATCCGGGCTATTCCTATGATGAGAGCGGTAAGTTTTACGATGGGATTGATAATGAGTGTGGTCATATTACCAATGAGGTAACGCAAGAGCCTTACTACAACAACTTTCTTGAAGCGCGCAGGGAAATCGCGGCTCGGTTTGATGACAAGTCCTCGGTAGAGTTTATTGATATCGGCTCGGGCAGTGGCAACTTCTCCTACATGCTCAGGGAGCAATTCAAGCAAGCTAAAATAAACGCTTTGGACTTTAAAGAGCCGGAAAACATCACGCGCCTTGAAAAAGTGAATGTGAAATTCACGGTTGGTGATTTGTTCTCTAATGTGGAGAAATTTGAGGACGGTTCTATTTCTGTTATTTCGGCCTTTGAAGTGATTGAGCACATTCCCTTTGATAAATTCAAAGCGTTGTTATCCATTTGCAAACGGAAATTAACCAAAGAGGGCATCTTGGTGTTTTCGACGCCGGATAAAGCCTCTATCGATACTAACCTGACGGATTTTTGGGTGGCTTATGCGCCGCAGCATGTGACTGTGTTTAACCGTGCGCTATTGGCCGATATATTGAGCCAGCATGGCTTTTCCGTGGCAAAAACAACATGGTGTAGTTATCCGTTTGGTCATAACAGTATCGAGATTGACTACTACAAGGATTGCTACAAAGATATCAATGAGAGCCTGTATTCGCAGTTATCTTTGCTTGAGAAATTAAATGATGCGCGAGACAAGAATAAGCACAAATGCTTATCTGGCGAGCGGGATGGCGCTGAGCTCATACTGATTGCGGAAAACAACGAATAAGCATCCGAGATTGATGCGAGCGTAAGCTCGCTATCTCTTATTTCAACGCCATTTTATTGGGCGCACCTCTATTTAAGCACGCTTGTTATTAAGCGCATTTGGGCGCCATGGTATCAAAGGGTTTATCTTCAAATAACGAAGGAATGTAATCCACGGTGAGATAGGTTTCTTCGTACACATCTCGCGGAGAGGTGGCGACCACAAACTTTGACGCTTCGGGCAATGTTGAAATACCCACTCCTCGATAACCACAAGAAAGCAGCCCGTGGCTTTGTTTCAAGCCGTTCAAATCAATACTGAAATGCTTTAAGTGATCGAAAATTTTATCGTCCGCAGCGGTTTCAAAATGCACTGCTTGGGCAAAAGCGTCTGAATCATAATCGTCAATCACTGTGTATTTCGGCAAAATCACATGATGATGTTGCTCAAAACCGCAAATGTACGCATCCAGCGCAATATGGAAGCAATTGCTTAACCAGTGGGCTTTTTCATATCCATGCGGATCTTTAAAGAAGCGCAAAATCGTCATGTTATCCGACTCACCCCAAGCTTGATGTAATGCCAGCATTTCATCGCGATTAAGGTGGTAATCAATTACGAGCGTTGACTCACTGCCTCGCAGTGGCATCTGTGCGGCGGCTTCGTTGGCTTGGGTTAAATCCGGCGCAGGGAAATCATCTTCAAAACAATAAATCACGGTAGAAAAGGCCGCATTGTTTGCTGCCTCAATCGCACTTTTGGGGTTAAAAAAGTGAATTTCCTTTGCGGGTATCTCTAACCTGTCGGCAAAATTATGCATGGTTTCAGCGATGCAGCTGGAGTTAGTCACCACGGCAATGCGCTTGTTCTGATAGTGATATTGCAGCAGGTTACGCGTGCGTTTATTCAGGTCATTGGGCGAGGTAGATACATCGAAAGCTTCTTGGTGTTCGATGATCATATCCTTAAAGCGCAAGAAATAGCGTTTCCACACTTCAAGGCCTTTTTCGAACTGCTCTACGCCATTATCTTTAGAGGAATAAAGCAGTTTAGTTAACATGGCGTTGGCAAAGTTCACTGTGCCGTACAAGTAGTAAAACAGCAAAGAGCGGCCATTTTGGTATGACAAAAACAGCAGGTTTTTTTGTTGCTCAACCAAAGCTTCGGCATCGCGTTTGCTTTCAATGGGTTTATTCAGCCATTCATCAAACACGGTTAATTCTTTGGCAAGGGTCGCTTTGTCGTATTTGTCTTGGTAACGTTTCACCACATCGTTGCCGTCGAGCATGCGGAAGGCTTTTTCTCGGGTGACGGCAATGGCATTAGCTTTATCATCTTCTGTCGATGTGATGAGTACGCTGTCTACTGTAAGTGGTGTGGCTCCGATAATTTGTGCGCCATCGCTGCAGTTGTAGTAATTGGTATCTTTGGGCGCGGTGGAGATAAGCTGCTCCATGACCATTTTGGCAATTTTAAATTCGTGTTTGGTGAACACGGTTTTACGGAAATTACCCGGCACCACAAACGAGGTATTAATGCCGTCGGAGTACTCGTAAAGCTCTTCACCATCGTCGTGATAATAGGCTGATTGCTGTGAATGATGGCGTTTGTCATTCACAAAACCCATATCAATTCCAATTAGATAGAGGTTTCTAAAGCCCAGTTGTGTGAATAAATTACTGGCAAAGTTAGCCACGGTTGGAAAGGCAAATTGCAATACGGAATAGTCTTTCTCACCAATGATTTGCAAAGCAGAAACGGTGGAGGATTCGCCTTCTTTAAAAGCAACAAAAACGTCTTTGTACAGGCTACAGGTATCCGGATGAATGCCGTTACAGGACAAGAGTGTTACTTGTTTCAAGTAATCAAAATCACCAATCACTGATGCCCAGTCGAAGCTACTTCGGTTTTGTTCAATTTCTGCGTGAAAATCGGGAACAATGCCGTTTCGGTGCATCACTTGTAGCGCGGTCCCGCAGGAAATGATGATGGCTTTGTCCTTCCATTCTTTGATCATTTCCATCGATTGATCGAGAGAGGGACCGTTACCCACCAAAAAGACTGGCACTTCGCGCTCGTCATAGGTGAATACGGTTTCGGGCTTGCTAATCAGGTTAGGGTATTCGCGCTTTAACGCTTCTTTCGTTTGCGCGATGCCGTGATAGGCGTGATCAAAGTATTCGCCCATCGTGATCACCACTTGCAGCTGTTCGCGCAGTTTGGCAATGGCAGTATTGAGCGAGGCGTTGTAATAGCTTTGATAGAAAAACGTATTGTTAAGAATGTACGGGCCAATAGAATAAAATTGGCTAAGCAGGTCGCGGAATAGGTTTGTGCCGTCGTCGCCTATGTTGATGTATAACTTGCCTTTTTTGTCATCAATTGCTTCAAAAATGGCTTCCCAATCAATGGCAAAAAGCGAGGCATAGAAGAAATCAGGGTTGGGCTCACACAAGAAGAGCTTTTCCAAGTTGTGATTTTGCGCCAGCGCTTCAAGCTGGTAACCCACACCTAACCCAAACATGATCATGGACTGCAAATTCTCAGGCAGAGTGCCTTCTTCATCCTCAACCGCTTCAAGCAAATCGTCGGTTTCTTTGACGAACTTATAATGTAGGTAATGCGCTAGCTTTTTGCCCTTGTACCCCAGAATCAGTCCGTCTTTGTGCGGGTAGTCCGAAAAGCCTTTAAAATTGGTTAAGCAGTCTTCTTTGGGGCTATCACTGTACCAACAAACCAAGTTTTCCATGTTGGCGATATTGATATCCCCTTGCGGGGTTTCAACGGGAAGCCAAACTTTGGGTTCGTAATCTTTAAATTCTTTAGCAATGTTCGGGAAGTAAGTTTCAAAGGATTTAATGTTCTTTTGAAACCGCTCGGATTGCGTTGAGACCGTGCGATACTGCGCTAAATGGCAGGTGTCGGAAAAAAACTGCGTATACTGGTTAGCATCTTGGTTCATGTCAAAATGAAAGCCCGTGCTTTTTAAATTATCCCAGGGGTTATCTGCTAACTGTTTTTGGATGGAGTTAAAAATCGGGTGGTGAAAATGCTTATACAGGTAAAAGCCATCGATGGGATAATGCGCACGCAACTCTTCAAGGTTGTCGATAATGTCGCGGCCGTCTTTTTCTAACATGAAGAACAACGAAATATCGTGTTCTTTGGTGAAATTGAGCACGCTTTTCCAATCAAACACCAGTGAGGACGCGGTAAAGTATTGTTCTTCTGGTTCGTAAATAATCACAAAGCGCGGCTTACAGGCTTCAATTAACGCTTTCACGTGGTAGCCCAAGCCAATACCAAGAATGACCAAACAATCAATTTTTTCAGGCACTGCGGGTTGCTGTAGGTGAGAAGCTAATTTAGGCAGTGCGTCGAGCAAATCGGCATCGGTATTTTGCGGGGAATTCGCCGTGGGGCTTGCGCCAGAAAAGTGAACATATTGTCCGTGTTGCAAGAAGGCATCGACTTGTTCTTGGGCGTCTTTTTCAGGTTCAAAGCCGTAAAGTACCCGGCCTAATCCGTAATCAACCACATTAAAGTGGCCGAATTTATTACAGAAAATCGACAGGTTTTGTGATTGGGTTTGGGTGATATACGGCATTAAAGAGGGAATGCTACGCTGAAACGCGTTTAGGTTGTCCTTGTGTACCGTTTGTAATGAGGTTGCTAATTTGGCCTCGAGTGCTTCTTGCTTTTGGTCATCTTTTTCGATGTGCAACCTAATATTCTTTAACATTTCTTATTCCGACGGCTGGCGCGGTGAAGCGTGGACATCTTTCTCACACTTGCACCAAAACTCAATTCACTTTACTTAACAGGTAAGATTACTGCATGTCTTTTCAATATGTAAGTATGATGATTTATCGACAAAAAAGACAATTTCTGAAAAGAGATGTGTCGGCATCCAAGTGAGACTAAGTCCACAGCCCTAAAATTAAGCCGAATAATGTAAATTGTACCGTGTGGTAACCGCCATCAATCCACAAAGCGCGCATAGGGCGTTTGGCAAATTGATAGTTAATACCAAAGCTACCGCCAACAATTGCAAGCCCTGTGAGAAAGCCTGTGGTCGTTGCGCTTTCAACCGTGGCATTGGGGCCAATTAAAAAGGCCAAAACGGCGCAGCCTAAAAAGCTAAAAAGATAGGCTAAGCCAAAGGTTTTTACGGGGTTTTCCGGTGGATCTTCAGAAAGGTTCATATCTTCTAACCATTGGTTAAGAAAGACCTTGGGTGAATACCAAATGCCACCAATAATAAATGCGGTAACGGAAGCTACAATCACCGCTAGCCAGTTGATGTGTTCAAGCATGATGTCCTCTTTATATTTTCGTTTTTGTGTAAATTTGTTGTTAAGAGAAATGGAGCAGACCGATGAAACAATGTTATTCCTTCATCGAACCTGCGCTAATTAATCACTTTTTATGTTTGTTTCTATTGGTTTTATTTTTCGTTCTTGCTCAGGTTAAGGTGTCAGGGATACGCCTTGTGCTAGTCCGCACACGCCGTGCGTTTTATTTTCTGCACTATCGCATTCAACAATCGTTTGGTTTTTAGGGCTAATTAGGTCGGCTTTCCACGTTGCATCATGGCTAAGTGACATGTGCAAATAACCAAAAGCACTTTGTTGTGCGTCATCCCGATAAATACGTTCTCCTAAGCTCAGAACATCAGCGGGAAGGCCGTCTACATTCACTTTTTCCGTAGCGGTGCTGCCCGAAAGTGCCACGCCACTGGAGCCAATAATTAATGCGGGTGGGCGCTTATCGCCAAAGCTGACACTTTCGAATTGATGCATGTGCCCGGTGAGCACCAGTTTCACGTTTTCATTTAACGCTTTATTGGGTAAGTGCTTAATGCCTTGTTGCAACATTTGGTTAATACAGCCGTACTGATTTTGTTCTGTGCAGCCCGTGCTTTTGCCGGGGTCATAGCCTTCAACGGCCCAAATCGGGCGGTGCGTCATCAGCCAAGTTGGTTGCTCAGCGCGTGCGGCAAAGTTATCAGCATCTTTCATTACCTTGTTATATACCGCTTGGAATGGGGAGTCGGTAAAGCTATCGCAGGCATTGGCTGAGTCGATCACCACCATGTTGATATTGGAAAAGTTAACCTGGTAAGTCGGAATTTGTTGTGTGTTCGCTAAGGCGCTTTTGTTGACTTGTGGCGCAGGGCAGCTGAGCTGTTTATCGCCAGCAATTAAATTAGAGTGACTATCTAGAAAATAGAAGAAGCCGGGGCCGGCTCGACTGCACAGTTCATGGTTGCCACGTGCAACAATCCACGGCGCAGCGAGCAATAAGTCCTGTGCGGGCATAAATAAATCGTCGCGCCAGTTTTCCCAAATGTCAGGGCGGCTGGCATTAATGGCTGATTGACTGTAAAACGCCATGCCCGGATCTTGCCCACAATGAGCCGCTTGGCTAATGCCATCTCCAGCATCATAAGGCCATTGTTTTACTTGCTGTAGGTTGCCATCGGCGTCTTTTTGAGAGAAGTATACATCGCCTGATGTGCCGCGATAATTAACGTCCCCCATGTGTAAAATGACGTCGGGTGAACGGGCAGCGCCAAGTGTCGCCAGTGCTTTAAAAGGTTGAGCTGGTGTGCCACCCGCGCAGCCGCTGGGCTTTTTCGCACCTTGTGACGTTGATGACTTGGGCAATTTGCATCCTGTGTCGCCGAAAATTTGAATGTGTTCTGGCGTGGAGGTGGCCATTGGCAGCGCGAGGGTTTTATCTGAAAACTGAATGCCATAGTGTTCATCGAAGGTGATTAACGCTTCACACACCAACACGGAAAAGTGGTTTGGGTTTTCCCTTGGCACCATGTTAATGGCGCTGCTTTTGTCGCCGGCTTTCATGGTGATTATGCTAGGGCACTGGTATTGGGTATCAATAACGGTGCGGGCAAGGGCGGTTGGGGCGTTGTTTGGTGATTGCCCTAAAATCACGTAGCTGCCATGTTGGTGTTGTGTACTGGCAATGCTGGCAAAGGTGTGTCCTGTTCCTAAAATACTGATGCTCAATACAGAAATAAGCTGAACGACAGAGCGTGTAAACATGGTATTTCCTTTTCAATATTAATGTCACTTTTGCGAATGACGAGGTTGGTAATGCGTTGCTTAGCGTGATTTAGGCGCGCACGTTGTCGTGCGGCAAAAAATATTTCGCTAACGAGTATATTCATCATAGGTCAAAAATTCGGTCTAGGAAAAAATCGCATCATCGCAGTGATTTATTTTCAATTTTTGCGCATTTTTGCAGATAATAGTGATGCGTATTCAACGACTTCCTTCCACACATAATTGGAGCATGCATGATTAAATTTGGCATCGTAGGTTTTGGTTTGGCGGCAAAAGTGTTTCATTTGCCGATTATCACAAGATTGCAAAACACCGCCGTGACTGCGGTTTATTCCTCAAAGCCTGCCGAAGAAATCCATCAAGTGCTTCCCGAAGCTGCTGTATTTGATTCTGTTGACACATTTCTATCCAAGGCTGATATCGATGTCGTCGTGGTGCTAACACCAAACGATTTGCACGCCGATATCGCAACAAAGGCCTTACTTGCTAATAAACACGTGATTATCGATAAGCCATTTGTTTGCCGCGCAGATGAAGGCGAGAAGCTCATTGCCTTGGCAAAAGAGCAAGATAAATTGCTGACCGTCTATCATAACCGCCGCTGGGATGGCGACTTCCTCACGGTGAAGAAGGTGATAGAAGAAGGCAGGCTTGGGCAAGTGACCTATTTCGAGTCCCGTTTTGATAAATATCGTCCTCGTGTATGGGGACGCTGGCGTGAGCAAAATCGCCCGGGCGCAGGCCTTGTATACGATTTGGGCTCACACACAATCGACCAAGCCTTGTATTTGTTTGGGAAGCCGCAAAAAGTCTCTGCAAAGGTGCTTGAACAGCGAGACGGCGCAGAAGCCAACGACTATTTTGATATCCAACTTGCTTACAATAACAACGGCGCGTTGGTGCGCTTAAGAGGCTCATCCCTTGCGCGTACAACGCCGTTTCGTTTTTACGTGGAAGGCACCACGGGCAGTTTCATCAAACAAGAAAAAGACGTGCAAGAGGCGCAAATGGCAACCAATTTGTCATTCCATGATCCGAAGTGGGGCGTCGATGAACCCGCTAATCACGGTCAGTGGCTAAGAATGCCGCCAGAAGGCAACATTCAAAATACGGAACACGATGAGCCTGTTGTTATTGCAACAGAGCAAGGCGCTTACCAAACATTTTATGTGAACTTTTTACAAGCCGCTCAAGGCAAAAGCGAGCTGGCGGTTAGCGCTGAGCAAGCTTTGGATGTCATCAAAGTGATTGAGTTGGCGTTTGCTTCTTCTGAGTCTGGAAAAGAACTCGATTTTGAGTAATGGGAGCGCCAGTAAGGTGAATGATTCCACAATGCGATTGGTTACCAAAGAAGAGGCTGAATTAATTCTGGATTGCGGTGCGCACCCGGTTGCGCATAAGTTTTTACAACAACAAGGCGCGGCAGAAAAAACGTTTTCATTGCGCCTTGGTAAAGGCAAGCACTCTGGGTTAGTTGGGCTTATTGAGCCGCCTGAATGGGCCGAGTTAACGCCTATTTATGAATGGATAAAGTGTAACGAGCCAGAAGATCACTTAGACGACTTAGTTGAAAAGCTGATCCCATTGATGCCTGATTCTCCCCGTATTTTGGGGTTAAGCGATAAAGACAGCACAACGCTACATCGCTTGCAAAATAAGGGCTTTTTAAACACCGCATTGTTTCATCACCCGCTGCTAGAGGGCTTAACAAAACCGGGCGTGGAAGTGGTGCAAGCCGCCATTTCCGCCACAGATAACGGTGCATGCCATGCACCCAGTGACTCGCCGCTTTATGATGTGATTATTGGGCGTCACATACTTGAGCATACGTGGGATACCCAGCCATTTTTGCAAAACCTTGTGAGTATGTTGTCTGATGAGGGCGTCGCGCTACTGGAAGTGCCCGATAATGAAAAAGCCTTTAAAGATGCGCAGCACACCATTATTTGGGAAGAGCACAGCCTGTATTTCACACAAGCCACGTTAAGTGGATTGCTGCAAGAATATGGCATGCAGGTTGAGCAAATCATTCGCTACCCGATGGCGCTGGAAGATATTTTGGTTGCGGTGCTGCGAAAATCGCCCGGGCTAGCCGATGGTACGAAGCCTTTGGAAGAGGATGCGACAAAAGAAAAAGACAGTTTGAAATCAGTCACTGAGCAAGCTGAGCTGGTGGCACATTTTCAACAACGCTTTACACCGATGAAGCAGTTTTTTCATGAAAAGTTACGCGCTTATCGCGCCCAGTACGGCGACATTGCCATTTTAGGCGCCGGGCATTTAGGGGCCGCTTTTGTGAATTATTACGCGCTTGGCGATGTGATTGATGTCGTGATTGATGACGACCCCAATAAACAAGGCATGTTCATGCCGGGAAGCCACTTGCCTATTATCGATTCAAGTAAACTCAGAGACGGTCGCTATCGTTTTTGCTTACTCACTTGCAATCCTTGGAATAACGATAAGATTGCCGAGCGCAACCGTGCTTTCATCGAAAACGGAGGCGTTTTCCTTTCTATTTTTCAGCCGGAGTTATGGTCATGAAATACAAAACCGTCAACGAAGCCGTTCTGTATAACGATGAAACCCTTTGCGCGCTGACGCGTGATGATTTGGCGGAATTGTCTCGTTTGGGGCTAGCAACAAAAGAGCAGCGTACGCGTTTGTGTGTGCATGAAGGGCCTGATGCGTTGGTACATGAAATGTTTATCGTTCATACCAAAGATACCTATGTGCGTCCGCATCGTCATAAAACCAAAAGCGAGTCTTTCCAAGTTTTGGACGGTGAGGGAACATTGGTTTTATTTAACGATGATGGGCAAATTCAGCGCACGATGAAGTTAGGTGGCCTGGCATCGGAGCATACATTCTATTTCAAAATGCCCGCGCAAATATGGCACATGTTGATTATTGAATCAGACGTCATTGTGTTTAAAGAAGTCACGCAGGGGCCATTTGATGGCGATGATTGTGAGTTCCCACAATGGGCGCCAGAAGGGCGTCATGTTGATGAAGTACCTGAGTACATGGCGCACATCAAACAACAAATTCAAAACTAAACGAAAAGTAGGCGAAGAATGATGAGCGATATTCCATATGTGGTTGTAGTGACAGGGGCGAGCCGAGGCATCGGATTAGAGCTGGCGCGTCAATACGCAACCGAAGGGGTACTAGGCGGTGAAAACTGTAAGGTGATTGCAACATGTCGTGATCCTGACAATGCCCCAGCGCTACAAAAGTTGTTCAATGAGTTGCAGGCAAAAGGCCAAGATAATTTGGTGATTCGTGAACTGGATGTGGCGAATCAAGATTCGGTGCAAGCGTTTGCGTCAACCATGCACGACAGAGGCATTGATATTCTCATTAACAATGCTGGCCTTTATGGCCCTAACGCCCCGTTGTTGCCCGTTGATATTGAAAAGTGGCATGAAGTCTTTCACTTAAACTGTGTTGCACCGATGTATTTAACCCAGCAACTTTTTGAAAATATAAAGCTAAGCCGACTAGGTAAAGTGGTCACTATCAGCAGTGATATGGGCAGCATCGCCTTAAACGAAGGCGGCGGCGGTTATTTATATCGCTCTTCTAAAAGCGCAGTCAATTCGGCGATGTACAGCTTATCTTTGGATGTGAAATCGTTCGGTATTACCGTGATGATGCTGCATCCCGGCCATGTAATAACCGATATGGGGGGGCCAAATGCCACGGTGCCCGCGCAAGAGTCGGTTGCGGGTTTGCGCAAAGTCATTGAAGAAACCAATATTGAACAAACAGGGGCGTTTAAGAATTGGTTAGGCGAAGACATGCCGTGGTAAGGCTGCCCTGATAATGCACTTGGATGGCTTCAAGGAATTGGCATTCTAACCGATAACCTTGGTAAGTATGCTAATTCTTCCTTGTGTTTTGGTGTGGAAATTGTCAGTCTTTGCGCCTGAAAACATGATGAAAAGTGTGACGAGTAAAAAGCAAGCATGAGCAACGCAAAGCACATAAAAAACAAGAACAATCGCGTCTTCATTTCTGGCCTATTTAATGTTCTACACCCCGGCCATATTCGTTTATTTAAGTTTGCCTCTGAACTGGGCGACGAAGTGGTAGTAGGGCTACAAAAGAAAACCGAAGCCGATGCGCAAATGTTTGAAGATGATGAACGATTACAGGCGCTGAAAACCGTCAGCCTTATCGATCACATCGTGCTGATGGATGACTTATCACAAACCCTGAACGAGCTGAAACCGGACGTTGTGTTAAAAGGCAGCGAGTTCAAGCACCGCTGTAACCCTGAAGAAATGTTGCTAGAAGCGTGGGGCGGTAAGCTGGTATTTAGCTCCGGCGAAAATCAGTTCAACGCCGAAAAATTCGTGCATAGCAACGGTTATAAGAACGAAGCGCATTTCCCAACGGCATACAAAAACTATCTCAATCGACATCATATCGAGCGTCAACAAATTGAAAATGCATTGGATAAAATTAGCCAAACACGCGTGGCGGTGATTGGCGATATTATTCTGGATGAATACATTGATTGCGACCCTGTTGGCTTATCGCGAGAAGATCCTACCATTGTGGTTACACCGCGAGATGCGAACCTTTTTGTGGGCGGTGCAGCGATTGTAGCTCAGCATACAAAAACGCTAGGCGCTCAAGTCGATTTTTACTCTGTTTCCGGCGTGGATAAAAGTGCAGATTGGTTAGAAACCCGCATGTCGGCGCACGGCGTTAACACTTATATTTATCAAGACGACTCTCGTCCTACTACGGTTAAACGCCGTTATCGAACACAAAATAAGACCTTGCTTCGCGTGAATGAATACCGAAGCCACTCGTTACCGTCTGGTTTACAAGCACAACTGCTCAATGATTTTGAAGCGAACATTGCTTCTTATGATCTCGTGGTCTTTTCCGACTTCAGTTATGGTTTGTTAACAACAGAAGTGGTGGATGCCATGCAAGACATTGCGAGGCGTCACGGTGTGAACATGGTCGCCGACAGTCAAACCTCTTCTCAGCGTGGGGACTTGAGCAAATTCAAACACTTAATGTTAGTGACGCCAACTGAAGTTGAAGCGCGATTAGCTGTGGATATTCAAGATAACGACATTGGCCTTGCGGTAATTATTGAAAAGCTTGCTGCTGAGCTAAGTGCCAGCCATGTGATTATTACCTTAGGGGCAGATGGCGCGCTGATGTTGGATTTCAGTGATCCGAAGAAGCCGCGTTTGGGCTCGTTACCGGCATTGAATAAAAACCCGGTAGATGTTTCTGGCGCGGGTGACTTGTTGTTAGTCACAACGTCCTTATTGAAGCAGATTGGTTGCGACCTATGGCATGCATCGTTAATGGGAATGGTGGCGTCGGCAATTCACATCAGCCAAGTGGGCAATAAGCCTATCGATATGCACAAAGTGAGACAATATCTGGACCAAATATGAAGGCGTTTTTGTTGGCAGGCGGGTTTGGTACGCGCCTGAAACCCCTGACCGATACCATTCCCAAATGTTTAGTTCCGATCGACGGCAAACCGCTTTTAGCCTATTGGCTAGAGCAACTTGTAGAACACGGTTGTCACGACATCCTCATTAATACACATTACTTGCATGAATCGGTAGAAGCGTTCATCGAGGCCTCGCCTTACAAACGCTATGTCACCTTGGTGTACGAGCCTGAATTGTTAGGCACATTGGGCTCTATTCGAAAATACCGTGATTTTTTCGACGACAAAGCGAACCTCATTGCCCATGCAGATAACTTTTGCATTACCGATTGGCCTGAATTTAAAGCGGCATTCTCGCAGCGCCCAGAGCCATGTAATTTAACCATGATGTTGTTTAAAACTCCCACACCGTGGAGTTGTGGAATTGTTAAAACCGATGCAAAAGGGGTATTAACCGATTACATCGAAAAGCCAGAAGCAGCAAAAGTTACGCCGGAGCAGTTTGGCAACCTGGCCAATGCCGCCGTGGTGATTGCCGACCCGAGCGCGATTGAGGCCATGTGTGCCATGCCCAAACACTATGATGACCTATGTAGGGATTATTTACCTTTACAGCAATCTCGGGCAAATACCTTTTTAAATGAAGGAATACACATTGATATTGGAACGCCTGAAACATATGCTATGGCAAATGCGTTGATGCAACAGAGTGTTTCCCACAAGTGAATCAGACAAATCGTAAAAAACTTCAGCAGTTTATATCCGAGTTAGTCAAGCAAGAAGGGTTGCCACCAAACAGTGTATTTGCCATAGAAACGGCATTTTTACTTTGGCAAACCGAAATGACGCATGATCAAATCCTAAGCCAAAAACCTAAACCTTCCGTGCAGCAGCTTGCCAATATTTCGCATGTATTTATGGGGTTTAATGGTGTGCTCACTAACAATAAAGTCTACTTTTCTGCTAAAGGTGAAGCTTCTTTCCGTTGTGATCGATCTGACGTGATTGGTATTCGGCAGTTAAAAAGCATCGGGAAGTATGTGGGTATCATCTCATCAGATAACAACGCAGTGGTTGAAAACGCCGCTTCGCTATTGGAGCTAGAGTCCACAACGGGTTGTATCGACAAAGCCTTGTATCTTCGAGATTGGATGAAAACCCATAATGTTGATCCTAGTCGCGTTGCCTTTGTTGGCAGCGCATTGCATGATCTTGGCGTGATGCAGCAAGTCGGCCTCAAATTATGTACCGCAGATGCGAATCCCGAAGTCATGGCAGTTGCGGATTATGTGTTGCCGAAATTAGGTGGAGAGGGCGTGATAAGAGAAGTGTCTGACCTGTTCCGCATTGATTTATCCGAACCTTCTCTGACAAGAGATTTTCTATAAAACACGTCCACTGATTTGGTGGATTTTTCCCCGTTATCTAAATGAAATTTCGAAAAAAGTTGAATCGCTGCTAGAGTTAAGTCCGAAAAAGTATTATTCAAATCAATAAGGATAAAGCGCATGATTCTTCGGAAGTTTTCTTTACTAGCGGGGTTGCTCGTTTCATTTTCTGCAACATCTGCTTCCACTCAAATTACCGCTGATGATTTTTCAATTGTCGAAACCAAAGTGGCAGAGTGGGGAGTTCCTCAAAATACCCTGTTAGTTTCCGATAATGACGACACACTTACTGCCATGCCTTGCCCGGATTTAAGCAGTCCGAAAACGTGTCAGTACCTAGGTGGCGCGGCTTGGTTTAGCTGGCAAGAAGAGCTCATTGGCACCAACGAGAAGCATAAAGTGGCTGACTCATTTGGTGAGTTGCTTGAGATATCAGCGCTGTTATTTGCCATGAACAAAATGAACTATACCCAGAAAGATGTGCCTAACGTGTTGTTAGGGTTGCAAAATATGGGTGTGAAAACCATGGTGGCAACGGCAAGAGGTAACGAGAATATCTCTGCAACTGAACAGCAATTTACAGCATTGAATGTTCAAAAAGGGGAGAGCTTACTGGAAAACTTTGCCGCTAATGCGCCGCAGTTTTTAGATGAGCCATTGGAAAGCCCTTACATGAATTGCACCAATACCCGAGCCATCAGTTATCGCAATGGGGTGTTGTACTTAGCAGGACAAAATAAAGGTGAGAACTTGCAATGTTTTATCCATCGCTATAATCGCGACTTGCCGCATTCTCAGCGCATTACGCATATGGTTTTTATTGACGATACATTAAAAAATGTAGAAGCCGTTTCCAAGGCTTTCGAGAGTTCGTCAATTGAAGTCGCTTCTGTTCACTATACGGCGTTGCAGGAACATAAAGACGCCTTTGTGAAAGGAAAAATGGCGAAACGGTTCCAGCAAAAAGCGGCTGAGCGCTGGGAACAGATCCGAACAGTGCTGAATAAACAATTGCTAACACCTTCTGTGGATTAAGGTGCTTTCGCCTATACTTGGTGAGTTTTCTCAAGTTGGGGTAGTCCATGAAACCGGGTTTATCAAGGTTTCATGGTAAAAAATGTGCCGAAGTGGTTTTTTTATTTCCCTTATTCAACTAGTATGAAATCTTGCCGATACAAAAGTTTTAGGGAGTGGTCGAAGTACAAACGAAAGATCTTGCTAATAACGCAGTGATAAGAGTGCGAGTCACGTTGCGAAGGATAGCCTTCAGAGTTTTAGATTGCATTTACAGAGGATAGGAAGATTTTATGGCAATTGAAAAAGCAGATTACGATTTCATAAGGCAGAGGCGGGAAAGAGACTTTGCCGCAAATGACGCGAATAAAAGTGGTGGAAGGCTGGCAATTCTAGGTGATTGCCAATTTCATCACCCCTCTAGCTTGCAAGAGTTCAAGGAAAGTACGAACTTTGCGCAGGTAGACACTTTTGATATCCAAGGAAATCCAACTTACAAAGTTGACTTAAACGAGCCCTTACCCGAAGAATTTGCCGGGCGTTATGACTGGGTGATTGACTCAGGCACCTTACATTGTTGTTTTGATATCGCCACCGTGATGGCGAATATCATTAAAATGGTGAAAATGAACGGTAAGGTTTTCCACAGCAGCAATTTAGCAGGCTTTTTTGGGCGAGGCTTCTACGCAGTTAGCCCCTCGTTGTTTTACGAGTTTTATCGTTGCAATGGGTTTGAAATAAACGCAATGGGCACGCGCACCTTTGCAAACCCTGAACCGTGGGATTTGATGACGCCGGGGGATTCGTATCTGTTATCGGCAGATGATTCTAAAGTACAGTTTACCGATACCGATGATGTGGACTACACGCCCATGATTCCCAATGACTCTTTGATT
>CAXRCC010000086.1:0-17263 GCA_964228975.1 Paraneptunicella sp.
TTCACCCTTTTTATTGGCGTGCGTCATGGTAACGATGATGTTTTGTGCGCCAGCAACTAAGTCCATTGCGCCGCCCATGCCTTTTACCAACTTACCTGGGATCATCCAAGATGCGATGTTACCTTGCACATCGACTTCGAATGCGCCCAGTACGGTAATGTCTACGTGACCGCCACGGATCATGCCAAAGCTTTCTGCAGAATCGAAAATTGATGCGCCAGTGATAGCGGTGACGGTTTCTTTTCCTGCGTTGATCATGTCGGCATCAACTTGCGCTTCAGTGGGGTACGGTCCCATGCCTAACAAGCCATTTTCAGAATGGATCATCACGGAAACGCCGTCAGGAACGTAGTTCGCTGCTAAGGTTGGAATACCGATACCTAAGTTTACGTAGTCGCCATCGTTAAATTCACGGGCCACTCGCATTGCAATTTGTTCTCTACTTAGTGCCATAATTCTTCTCCTTATGCTTCACGTGTTACGCGACGTTCGATACGTTTTTCGAAAGTGCCTTTAATTACACGGTCAACGTAAATACCTTGGGTTTGAATTTCAGATGGCTTTAACTCACCTGGCTCTACGATTTCTTCTACCTCAACAACCGTGACTTTACCCGCAGCAGCGGCAAGTGGGTTAAAGTTCATTGCTGTGTCGTGATAAATACAGTTCCCGAATGTGTCGGCTTTCCACGCTTTAACGATAGCAAAATCACCTACAATGCCTTCTTCAAGAATGTAGTTGCGGCCGTTAAACTCGCGAACTTCTTTGCCTTCAGCTACGGGCGTACCGTAACCTGTTGCCGTGTAAAAGCCTGGAATACCAGCGCCGCCTGCACGCATTCTTTCGGCCAGTGTTCCTTGCGGCGTTAATTCAACTTCAAGCTCATCCGCCATCAGTTGCTGTTCAAAAAGCGCGTTCTCACCCACGTAAGAAGACACCATCTTTTTGATTTGGCGGTCTTCTAGCAAAATACCTAAGCCAAAGCCATCAACACCACAGTTGTTTGATACAACCGTTAGGCCTTTTGTGCCCATTTTTTTAATTTGTGCAATTAAGCCTTCAGGGATGCCACACAATCCAAAGCCGCCTGCTAACACTGTCATGTCATCAGTCAGTCCTTGCATGGCCTCTTCGTAACTGGTTACTACTTTGTTGAAACCTGCCATATTAACTCCGCAGTTTTTATTAATTTGTTATCATTATTCGAAACAGTTGTTAATATGTAAAATTAAATTAATTTCTTAATTAATAAAAAAAATTTATTAATCATGGCGCTAAATATTTCAATTAAACAGGTGAAGGCATTTGTGAATGTCGCAGCATGTGGTAACTACGCAGAAGCGGCTGAGCGTATGCATTTATCCCAGCCTGCGCTTTCTATTGCGATTCGAAACCTTGAACAAAGCATTGGCGGGGAGGTGTTTAGCCGTTCCACACGAAAGGTTGAATTAACGCCTGAAGGGGAAGCGTTTTTTCCTGTCGCGAAGCGACTGCTTCAGGATTGGGAAGAGGCGTGTTCAGACCTGAATAACTTATTTAGTTTGCAAAAGGGTAAGCTTTCTGTGGCGGTAATGCCGTCCTATGCCAGCACGTTATTACCTGAACATCTAAAATCATTTCACGAACTTCACCCAAACATCAGTTTGTCGATTCAAGATATTGTTATGGAATCTGTATTTGCAGCGGTTTTGGCGGGCAGGGCAGAGCTTGGGATTACTTTCGAGTCAGAATCAATGGATGGATTGGAGTTTGTTCCCTTGTTTGAAGATGACTTTGTCTTAATTTGTCCAGAAGGGCATCCATTGGCAGCATCTCGCAGTGTGACTTGGCAACAAATTGAACAGTTTTCTTTTATCGCAATGAACTGGGGCTCGACTCTGCGTCGTTGGATAGATGAAGTCTGTGCTAAGCGAGGCATCCAACTGAATACGGTGGCTGAAGGCGGGCAACTGGTTATGCTAGGAGAGCTGGTTGCCGTGGGGCTGGGTGTTTCTGTGGTTCCTGCATTAACGCAGGCGCAAATGATGTCGAAGGGATTAGCCTGTGTGCCGCTTCGACACAGTGGTTTAAAAAAGCAGGTGGGTGTTGTGCGTAAGCAAAGAGGGGCGCTGTCGGTTGCTGCGGAAGCTTTTCTAACAATGTTGCAGTCACACTCATAAAAAAACGCCGCTGATGCGACGTTTTAAAAGGCCGTTATCTTAAAAGCAATGAACGAAGGGTTACCACTTTTTCTTCGGAGCGAATAACAAGTCCAGCTCGTCTTTTTCGCTTTCAATTCTGCGTGCGGTGTCTTCTGCATTACTGTTGCGCAGGTTTTCTTGAATTTGGCTGAGCTGTACTTCGAGTTGTGCTCGTCTTGAAGTAACGTATTCATCTTGTGACGGAAAGTTGGTCAGTGCGGCAATGGCTTTTTCTAAGTATTGACGTGCTGAACCCATCATTTGAGACTTCAATGCACTCTCGGCGCGACGCGATAACGTATCAACATTAACTTTCAATTGCATTTTATCGAGACGTTTGTCTTCGTTAATGTAAGCCTGTGTATCGACTTTACCCTTACTATGCTCAGTTCTTAACAAGGCTCTGAGTTTTTTTAGGCTTTGGATAGTGACGATAATTTGCTTGTCGTTATCCGGTAAGCTAATACCGTCTTCGACAGGGGCTTTGTTGTTTGCTGAATCGGCTTCATTGGTTTTAAGGCGTTCAGAAATTTCGTTAATGCGTTGTTTAATATCAACGGATTTTGGGTTTAATTCGATAGTTAACTTAAGCGCGTTTTGAATGCGTTTAAGTAAGATCATGGTGAGAGCGGGAGACACTGGCACTTGTGCCTGAGACGCAGACATCATGACGCTTTCTGTTTCGTCAATGATCGCCTTTTGCTTGGCAAGCTCTGTTCGCTTTTCCGCTTCAACCTTTTCTTTATGCTGCTGGAAGGCATTCACCATTATGGCTAGCACAATCAAGGCGACGACTAATATTATGATTATTGTAAACATTCGCTTATGTTGTCCCGTCTGTTAATTTTCATGCTTACCTCGATATATCCTTGATATATTAAGGTAATTCTAGCGTAAATACACTCCCACCGAGGGAGCCGCCATTAGCAAGTTGTATGTTCCCTTTTGTATCGTCATTTACGTGCGCTTCTGCAATTAATCTGGCAAAAAAGAGGCCTAAGCCCGTTCGGCCTGTACTGATATCGAAATCGCGCATATTGGTTAACGTATTTTTCAACATTGACTCTGGGTAACCTGGGCCGTCATCTTCAATTATAATCCTAAATCGCCCGGACACTTCTTTAACGCATATGTTAATTTTAGTGTCTCCGTAGCGCATTGCATTAATCAATACGTCATTGAGTAATACATTGATGAGATTAACATCAAAATACCACGATAACCCATCTTGCACATCTGTGGATACGGTCACCTTTTTCTGGGCAATGTAATTCTTATTGGTTGCCAGTAATTCATCGATTAAATCATCAGCAAAGTGTTCATCAAGATTTAAAGGAAGTTCGTTAAGATTCGCGCGATACAGTGAAAGGATTTGAACGAGACTGGTATTCATTCTGGAGGCTTCATAATGGATAGCAGCGATTTTGCTCGCTTCATCTGTATCAGCCGGAAAGTGCTCCCCTACATCTTCAATTGACTTCGTTAATAAGCACAATGAGTTTTTCATATCGTGTACGGCAGAGGCGAGTACGGCTGAAAAATCAATGCGATTGTTACGAGATGTCATGGTCTTTGCTTTTTACTACTGTTGAAGCCATCGAGGCTGTTAATAGTATTGTTAGACGATGCTAGGGTCAAACGCTAATGTTATTCACCGTAAAAGGGAGTAACTTATTCATTAAACAGGTGAAAAAAGTTGTGAGATAGGATACTTTTAGAAATCCGATGGAATTAATTCTTCCATACGTATGTAAAATTTGCATATTAAACATTTAAGACAGATAGATTAAGCTAGGTTGGTCAATCATGAAGTTACAGCAGCTACGATACATAGTAGAGGTTCTAAATAACAATCTGAATGTTTCTGCTACGGCTGAAAGCCTGTATACGAGTCAGCCTGGTATATCAAAGCAAGTAAGAATGCTTGAAGATGAGTTGGGAGTTCAAATTTTTGGACGAAGCGGTAAGCACTTAACTCATGTTACAGAGGCGGGCAACGACATCATCAACATAGCAAGAGAGATTCTGGCGAAAGTTGAAAGTATCAAATCCGTTTCACGTGAGCATACCTTACCTGACCAAGGCAAATTAAATATCGCGACAACCCATACACAAGCCCGTTATGCGCTGCCTAGCGTCATTAAAGGCTTTATGGATAAATACCCGAAAGTGTCTTTGCATATGCACCAAGGCACACCGTCTCAAATCAGTGATTTAGCTGCGAAAGGCGAAGCGGATTTTGCCATTGCAACAGAAGCCCTGCATTTATATAACGATTTAATTATGTTGCCGTGTTATCACTGGAATCGCAGCATTATCGTGAACAAAGAGCACGAGCTTGCGAACAAGAGCAGCATCGCAATCGAAGACATTGCCAAGTACCCATTGGTGACTTACGTCTTTGGTTTTACAGGGCGCTCAGAGCTTGATGAAGCGTTTTCTCGTGCCGGTTTAGACCCTAAAATCGTCTTTACAGCAACCGATGCTGACGTGATTAAAACCTATGTTCGTATGGGCGTTGGCATAGGTGTGGTGGCAACAATGGCTATCGATGAGCGTTTAGATGATGACTTGGTAACAATCGATGCCAGTCATTTATTTGAATATAGCACCACCAAAATTGGCTTCCGTAAAGGTACCTTCTTACGTTCTTATATGTATGACTTTATTGAACGATTTGCGCCGCACCTAACAAAAGATGTTATTGAAAAAGCCATGACTCAAAAGAACAACGATGATATCGAGAAAATGTTTAGAGGATTAACATTGCCTGTGCAATAGTCGATCAGAAAGGCTGTTGAATCGTTGGATGTAAAGCAAAAAATAACGCAATTTAGAAGAAATAAAGAAATAAAGAAATAAAGAAATAATGAAATAACCCCGTGAGTGATTCCACTTAACGGGGTTTTTGCTTCTTGGGTTTTCGTTTTTAGCTTGTCTTTTCGCTGTTAACTTATCGTTGACCTTGTTTTTACCGCGCGTATTAGCACTCGATAATGTTAACTGCCAAACCGCCTCGCGCCGTTTCCTTGTACTTGGACTTCATGTCGTTACCTGTTTCCCACATCGTTTTGATAACTTTATCCAAAGACACTTTTTGCGAACCGTCGCCGCGCATAGCAAGACGCGAAGCGTTGATGGCTTTAATCGCTCCCATGGCATTGCGCTCAATGCAAGGGACTTGAACCAAGCCGTTAACCGGATCGCAGGTGAGTCCAAGGTTATGTTCCATGCCGATTTCTGCTGCATTTTCAACGGCTTTTGGGTCGCCGCCGAGAATTTCAGTCAGTGCGCCGGCTGCCATTGAGCATGCCACACCCACTTCACCTTGGCACCCAACCTCTGCGCCAGAGATAGACGCATTTTTCTTATACAACACGCCAATTGCGGCTGCGGTGAGTAAGTAGCGACAAGCCGTTTCTTCATCCACTTCGCGAATGAACTTGTTGTAGTAACACAAAACGGCTGGAATGATGCCCGCCGCACCATTGGTTGGGGCGGTGACAACACGTCCGCCAGCGGCGTTTTCTTCATTCACCGCAAGGGCGAAGAGGTTAACCCAATCCATGGCGTTCATTGGGTCGTTAGATTGAGAGCTGCATAATTTTCTGTATAACGAAGGGGCTCTACGTTTGACTTTAAGTCCGCCAGGAAGGATCCCTTCGGTATCAATTCCCCTTTGCACACATGCCTGCATCACATGCCAAATGTCGTTTAGCTGTGAACAAATCTCTGCCTTGCTTTGAAACTGCATTTCGTTTTGCATCATCAACGTACTAATGCTGAACCCTTCTTCATTGCAAATACGCATTAAGTCTTCAGCGTTCTCAAATGGGTAGGGGATTTCTGTTTGTGCAATAGCAATGGCTTGGCTTTTCTGGGCTTCAAAATCCTCTTCTTTGATAATGAAACCGCCACCAATGGAATAATAAGACTGCGAGAATATCGCTTCACCAGCTTTTAATGCATGGATCGTCATGCCATTAGCATGCAAGGGCAGTGTTTGCCTACGATGAAAGATGATGGCATTGGTATTGGGGAAAGAAACAGTGTGCTTCCCATCTAGGCAAATCGTGCCAGTTTGCTCGATATGAGCGAGCATGGATTCGATTTGATCTACATCGACATCTTCGGGAGTTTCGCCAAGCAAGCCCAAAATAACAGCTTTACCTGTGCCGTGACCGATTCCTGTTTGGCCAAGCGAGCCAAAAAGTTCCACTTTCACACCGTCGGTTTGCGCTAGCATACTTTGCTCTTGCAGCTGCAAAACAAAGTCCTTAGCGGCCTTCATCGGGCCTACGGTGTGGGAGCTGGATGGGCCAATCCCGATACTAAACATATCGAAAACACGGATCATAATTTACTACTTCACTTACGGTTAATGCGCGCTATTTTGGCGCGAGTTCAGAGGCAGGTGAAACCCTACCAGTCTGAATTGTTAATTCTTGGTGATAAGAATAGTTTATTTTGTGAAGGGCTGGCTAATGAAATTTAGAGGAACGGCGTCACTTCAACTGACTAATTGGTTAATTCAGCGCAAGGTGATTGGAAAGTATACGAATAAAGGCCGCAGTGGCTCCCCAAATATAGGTATTTTCCCATGGAATGAAATAAACAGAGTAATCCACACCGCGTCGGTGGACCGGGTACAAAATGTGGTTTTCTTGGTTCATTAAGTAAGAAAGTGGCACTTCAAACGTGTCGGCGACTTCATTGGGGTCAACTGTGAGATCAAAATTAGGTTCAACTAGGCCAACGTAAGGAGTTACTTCGTAACCGGAAAATGTACGAAATGACTGCAAATTGCCTACAACGCGTGTGTATTCGCGGCCTAATCCAATTTCTTCTTCTGTTTCTCGAAGTGCGGTGTCTTTTAAACAGGCGTCGCTTTTTTCATAACGTCCACCGGGTAAACAGATTTGGCCTGCATGATGTTTTAAATGGGAAGAACGTTCAGTGAAGAGGACGGTTAATTCATCTCGACAGACGAGCGGGAAGAGCACGGCGGCTTTTTTCCCTGCTTTTGGTAGCGGAAAGTCGGGGAGCTCAGGGACCGATCTTAAGTGTTGAAACTTTTCTATAAACTCCGCTTCATTCATCACTGGATTACGTCCTCCTTAGGCGCTTTTATTTAATATAGGCAATATCTTAGCAACTTTGTCCAATGTTTCTTGATATTCAAGATTTGCATCGGAGTCAATCACGATGCCCCCCCCTGCCCAGCAATATATCTTATTGGATTCTAACAACAATGTGCGTATGCAGATGTTGCTATCCATATCGTCGCGAATACCCATGTACCCAATGCTGCCGCAGTAAATGTGACGATGGTCGGGCTCCAGTTCTTCAATGATTTCCATGGCTCTTTTCTTAGGCGCGCCCGTAATGGAGCCGCCGGGGAATGCATCTTGAAGCAACTGAAGTGCCGAACAGTCGGAGTTCAATTCTCCAACAACCGTGCTGACTAAATGATGAACCGCTGGAAAGCTCTCGATATCAAAAAGCTTGGGAACTTCGACCGTTCCTGCTTGGCAATTTTTGCTTAAATCGTTTCGCAGCAAATCCACGATCATCAAGTTTTCTGCTCGGTCTTTACTTGCGTTTTGCAATTCCTCTGCCATTTTGGCATCTAATGCCGGGTCTGTCTGCCTTGGTCGCGTACCTTTAATGGGCTTGGTCTCGACTTTTCCCTCGTTAACGGAAAGAAAGCGTTCCGGAGAAATAGAGGTGATTGCACCAAATTGGGTGCGCACAAAGGACGAAAATGGTGCAACGTTGGTTTCCCGTAATTGCAAATAGGCGTGCCACTCATCACCTTCATACTGTGCTTCAAAGCGCTGTGCCATATTGATTTGATAGCAATCCCCCGCGAGCAAATACTCGTGTATCTGTGCCAACTTTTCCAAATACGTGTCTTTTGACACATTGCTTTGCCAGTCGTGCGTTAATGAAAACGGCGCAGATATTTCATTATGAGTAGACAGATTTTCGAAATCGGTGTGACTAGGGTGTGGAAAATCGGGGTGATAGCAAAGATAAAACTGCCCGTCTTTTGCGTCGCGAATAACGGACCAAGTATAAATACCCACACAAAGCTGGGGCGTTTCATAGCTGTTCGGGCGCAACGCGTTGACTTTTTCGAGTGTACGTCCCCAGTCGTATCCGAAGTAGCCTAGGCTGCCGACAAGAAAGGGCAGGTGCGTTTCAGGCACTCGGGTTTGAGCAAAAAGCTGATGCTGTAGTGAGACAATTTGTGCGGTGGCGCTGTCGCTTTTCTCAATGTTAATGCGAGAGCGAAGCGATTCAAGCGCTACATTCACTTGCAATTGATTCGCGTGTTCAACAATGGATATGACAGGTTCTGCGGAAAAAATATCAAAGCGCGCATCGGGGTGAGGGCTATTGGCTGAGTCCAATAACGTTGCCCCTGGAAGATGGCGAAAACCCGCAAAAAGGGTGGTGATGTCGGTTTGCGGCGCAATAGTTAACGGAGTGATTTGGATAGATTGCATCAAAACTCTCTTTTTCGACCTCAACGGGCTAATTCATCGTCCTTACGGTAAGTATTATCGCTAAATGCTAACGCAAGTTATTAACGCAAAGTCGCAATAAGGCACTATTATCAGTAAGGCTCGATTATGGGTTACAAAAATGGCGACAAAAGGCAGGCGCGACACTCGGCTTTTGTCGGTGTTTATGACGATATCTGTACGATGAATGTTCAGAAGTCAGTCTTAAACATGGAGAGATACTCTCAAGCAGGGTATTATATCGCGCTAACTCCAGACACAACTAGTAAATTTCATTTTTACGAGGCTTTACATGACTGTTATTCGTCAGCAGGATTTTATCGAAAGCATCGAAGATGCACTGCAATTTATTTCGTATTATCACCCATTAGATTACGTTAAGGCCGTTGAAAAAGCCTATGAGAAAGAAGAAAGCCAAGCTGCGAAAGACGCGATGGCACAGATTCTAATTAATTCTCGTATGTCTGCTGAAGGTAAGCGTCCGCTTTGCCAAGACACAGGTATCGTGACCTGTTTCGTTAAAGTAGGCATGGGTGTTCAGTGGGACAAAACAGACCTGACTGTGCAGCAAATGGTCGATGAAGGCACGCGCCGTGCTTATACCAACCCCGATAACCCGCTTCGTGCGTCTATTGTTGCCGACCCAGCAGGCAGCCGCAAAAACACCAAAGACAACACGCCATCCGTCGTTCATATTGATATGGTGCCGGGGGAAGGCATTGAAGTGATGATCGCGGCAAAAGGCGGCGGTTCAGAAAATAAATCGAAAATGGTGATGCTTAACCCAAGCGATTCCATTGCGGATTGGGTGGTTAAAACCTTGCCAACAATGGGTGCAGGTTGGTGTCCGCCGGGCATGCTCGGCTTAGGTATTGGTGGTACCGCTGAAAAAGCCGCAGTATTGGCAAAAGAAAGCTTGATGGATCCGGTTGATATCCACGAGTTAATGGCGCGTGGTGCAGAAACCACAGAAGAAAAACTGCGTTTAGAAATTTTCGAAAAAGTGAATGCGTTAGGCATTGGCGCACAGGGTTTGGGCGGATTAACCACGGTTGTCGATATCAAAATCAAATCGGTGCCTACACACGCCGCATCTAAGCCTGTTGTGATGATCCCTAACTGTGCAGCAACACGTCACGTTCATTTCCACCTAGATGGTTCAGGCCCTGCGGATCTTAAAGCGCCCAAGCTTGAAGATTGGCCAGAAGTCACTTGGGAAGTGGGTGAAAACACACGTCGTGTTAACGTAGACGACTTAAAACCTGAAGATATTCAAGAGTGGAAGATGGGCGAAACGGTCTTACTTTCAGGCAAAATCTTAACGGGTCGTGATGCCGCGCATAAGCGTATTCAAACCATGATGGAAAACGGTGAAGGCTTGCCAGATGGTGTTGATTTCACAAACCGCTTCATCTACTACGTTGGCCCGGTTGATGCTGTAGGTGATGAAGTCGTTGGTCCTGCTGGCCCAACAACGGCAACACGTATGGATAAGTTTACCGATATGATGCTCGAGAAAACCGGTTTACTTGGCATGATTGGTAAAGCCGAACGTGGTCCTGCTACGGTAGAGAGCATCGCGAAAAACAAATCGGTTTATTTGATGGCAGTTGGCGGCGCGGCCTACTTGGTTTCTAAAGCCATTAAAAAGTCACGCGTTGTTGCGTTTGAAGACTTAGGCATGGAAGCGATTTACGAGTTTGAAGTCGAAGATATGCCAGTTACCGTTGCCGTGGATAGCTCGGGCGAGAATGCGCACGAAGTTGGCCCTGCAATGTGGAAAGGCAAAATCGCCGTTAAGTAATCAACATGTATGATTGATAATGAAAACACCGTTACTTGTTAACGGTGTTTTTGTTTTTTAGTATCAAACTGCAGTTTTAACCTTGTTCAATGGAATGTGTTCTCCATGCTAGATCTTGCTTCAACCATTATCGCGATAATTACCTTAACCGCAGGCATTATGCTGGGTGTGCTATGGCAACGTCAGTCCCATGCAAAAATGGCGCTGTTAGAAAGCGAAAAGTTGCAACAAGCTCAGCTAACACAACACGCTCAGCAACAGCAGCTTCAGCACGAGCAACAACAACACGCCAACTTAAAAGCCAACTTTGAACGCATTCAAGACGAAGTGAACGACTTACGTCATCAAAACACAGATTTAGAAAAAGACAGCGCGAAACACGCAGAGCGCTTAGCGCAGGTGTCTGAGCAGCTTGCACAAGCGCAATCACAAAGCCAGCAGTGGCAAAGCCGATTTGAACAAAGCCGCGATGAGCTGGCAGTAAAAGACAGTGAGCTTAATGCGGCGAATGCAAAACACGAAGAAGAAAACAAAGCCAATGAAGACAAGCTTGCTCTTCTAAAAGAAGCGGAAACACGCTTACAAACGCAATTTGAAAACGTCGCGAATAAAATCTTCCAGCAAAAATCCGACAAATTTAACGAATCCAGCAAAGCGGGCATTGATGCGTTGTTAAACCCACTTAAAGTGCAAATCGAAGGGTTCAAAAAACAAGTTAACGAACAGCATATTCGAGAAGGGCAAGAAAGGGCCTCGTTGAAAACGGAAATCATGAGCCTAAAAGAGCTGAATAAGCAGATCACTCAAGAAGCCGCAGCCCTAACCAAAGCCTTAAAAGGTGATAATAAGCAACAAGGTAATTGGGGAGAAATCGTACTGGAGCGAATTTTAGCAGAGTCCGGCTTACGCGAAGGGCACGAATTTGAAACCCAAGCGCATTTAAAAGACGAGTCGGGGAAAGCGTATAAACCCGATGTCGTTGTGCATTTACCGCAAGAAAAAGACGTGATCATCGATTCGAAAGTATCGTTAAGCGCTTACGAGCAGTATTTCAACGAAGAAGACTCGACGCTAAAAGCCGCCTATTTAAAAGAACATGTGAGTTCGTTAAAAGTCCATATTCGCGACTTGGGTAAGAAGGATTATCAAAAGCTGTTGGGAATTCAAACCCTAGATTATATCTTAATGTTTGTGCCAGTGGAGCCTGCGTATTTACTGGCGTTAGAACAAGCGCCGGACTTAGTGAAGCAAGCTATGGATGCTAACATTATGTTGGTTAGCCCCACTAACTTAATGGTCGCGCTGCGTACCATCAACAATATTTGGCAATACGAATATCAAAACCAAAATGCCCAAGAAATCGCTGACAAAGCCGCCAAATTATATGATAAATTTCATGGGTTTGTTACGGATATGGAAAAGCTGGGGCGTAACATAAGTACTGCGCAAGCGTCTTATGATGATGCGTTTAATAAACTGTCGAGCGGACGAGGAAACTTGATTCGTCGCGCCGAAGAGTTTCGACACTTGGGTGTGCAAACCACGAAACGCCTAGATAAAACCTTGGTGGATAAATCCGAAGGTGTCGCACAAGATGATGCCTTAACAAACGACGAATAATGTGTGCTTGTGTCACGTTCGCGGAGTCGCTAAATGAACAAAGTTAAATTGATGGAAATTCTTGCTCGTATTCCTCTTTTCAAGGAATTAACCTTTGGCGAGCGAGAAATGGTATTGAAAGTAGCGCAAAACGTGAAGCGAGTAAAAGCCGGTCGTACTTTCGTTAAACAAGGCGCATACGAGCCCTTTTTCTACATTATTTTGGCAGGAGAAGCCAAAGTGGCGTTTAAAGGCCAGCAAGTGGGCACATTAAAGCCGGGCGATTTCATCGGGGAAGTGGGTTTTATTTGCAACGAACCTCGCTCAGCTTCGGTTTCTGCGGTAAGCGACATGGTTGTGGTTCTGATCCGCGATGAGGAATTCAGGCGCTTGCCTTCTCGTATTCGCGAATCCATTAAAGACAAAATCATCTCTGGATTGATGGAGCGTTTGTCGTTGATGAATCAGCAAAATCTAGACTATCGCGCCCAGCTCAAATCCTTGGGCAAAGATCCGGACGCAGACATCGCCGCATCGGCAAACACACCCGCGAAAGCACCCGTCAAAACGCCCGTTACACACTAATGGGCGTGGTGTTTACGCAGTACGCTTTCCACAAAATTAGCGCCTTCCACCGTAAAGTGAATTTCATCACTAAAGTAAGACCATTCTTGGCTGTGGGTGACGCATTGTGCTTCACAGAAAAGCTGCATAGGGTGAATAACCCGAAAACCTAACGCGTTGCCTAATTGCTCAAAATGCGCTTTCCCTTTCTCCATGTCTTTTACATTCGTCATCACTTGCTCAGCCATCACAGCTTGATAGGATGCGGGCGTTAGCTTCAAATTGGGCGAAAGAGCCGTGTTGTAATTCACTTCCGGGTGCCAGGCAATTACATAAACTTCACTGCCTAGCGCGGTAAAGTGTTGCACCGTTTCTTTGATGAAATTATCCCAGCGGGTTAGCGTTGTGGCGCCTGCTTCGGCATTTAGCAACTTACCTCGGTAGCTGTTCCAAGATTGAGAGATAAACACAACATCGTAGTGCTTTGTGTTTTCATAAGCTTGTTGACGAATGTCGTCACAAGAGATGTCGTTGAACTTATCTTCAAATTCAACGCCTTTTAATAACACGCAGCCGCCCCGTGTAATCATATCCACTTGCTCAAAACCATAGGCGTTTTTGATGGGGTGAACATAATTTTGTAGCGTTGAATCCCCAATAAATAGGGCTTGAGCAGGTTGCTCGCTAATTTGTGCGCCTTTTCCATAATGCATATGAAAGGGGGATTGATGCACTTGTGCGGTTTGATGCGCGAAGGCATTTAGCCACTGAAAACGTTGTGGAATACCGCCAGATTTTGCCGTAAACAAGCCCAATACAGCCAAACCCAATAGGACTGCCACAAGTCCCCACACAATGAATAGCGTGTGTTTACCCGCCCTTACCGCATTTCGAATCGGCAGCTCAATTTTTTTGTACGTTAACCATGCCAGTGGCGTGGCAATCGCCATGGTGAGGACAAACGTCATCATGGGGGCACTAATCACACGTAACGGAGCAAAGTTGCTTGAGCTAAGGTCGATTGAGTCTAGCCCTATCGAATTGAGAAAAAACAGCGCTGGCTGGTGGAATAAATACAGAGGATAGGAAATTAAACCCACTGAAACAAAGGCTTTGGAAGAGAGCACTGAACTGACTGCGCTTTTAGGTTGTGGAAAGGCAATGATCAATGCCGTACCTAAACAGGCCCATAATGCGTTTATGCCGGGAAAGGTCGAGGTTTTATTCAGCGCAATAAGTGACGCTAAAATCATGATCAAGCCAAGGTAAAACAAGCCTCGGCGTAGGGCGGGGTTTTGTTGTAATAGCGCGCCATGATTAATGTGTAAAACCAGTGCTGTCAGCGAGCCTATGAGTAGCTCGAAGGCACGAAATTGCGGCAAGTAATAGGCGTGGGTTTGGTGACTGCCTACCGCAGCAAGCTCGGAATAAACCAGAGAAACCAACAATAACAGGGCTGTAATGGCAAGGGTAAAACGAGGCGGAAGCTTGGCTAATACCAGCAGTAACAAAGGCCAAACCAAATAGTATTGCTCTTCTACCCCTAACGACCAAAGGTGAATTAAGGGTTTTACCGCATCGGTTGCATCAAAGTAATTTGCACCTTGTGCGTAATGTAAGTTGACCAAGCCAAGTGCAGAAAAGAAGGTTTCTTTGCCAAGAATATCAAAGGCTTTGTTATCGAGAACAACAAATCCGTACAAAAAAACCGCTAGCAAGGTTAAGTTCAATGCGGGTAGGAGCCGCACTACGCGTCGTTTGTAAAATGACGCAAAAGTAAACGACGTTGTGGTCATTTCTTTATAAATAATTTGCGTGATCAAAAAACCGCTGATCACAAAGAAAATATCCACGCCTAAAAAGCCCGCAGAAAAGGGCGCAAGGCCAGCATGGAAAAGGATAACAAGGACAACGGCAATGGCTCTTAAGCCGTCAATATCGGATCTGTACTTAAGCATCGAACATCTTTTTCTTATTATGGGTACGAATTAAAAACCAACATCACCTATCATCAGCACTTTACCGTTCTGATCTTTAAGCTCTAGCGTTTCCATTTCGCCATCGCTTGCTGTGCTTGTCATGCGAACCGTGACCAGTTGACCGTTTAAAAAAGCCGGGTTGATAAAGCGCACGTGAATGCGTTTAACGGGCTTTCCTGCGCTAGCTTGTAGGGTTTCAATGGTACGGGTAAACATGCCAAAACCGTGCAGTACTTTGCGTTTAAATGGCGATAGCTTCGCTAAAAAGCCAACCCAGTGAATGGGGTTAAAATCACCTGTTAATAACGCGAAATTTAAGCCGTCATTCGGCGCAACCATCCACTTACCAATGCGATTAAACACATTAGCTGAATCATCATTTAAGGGGGAATTCTGTTTGGCTGATTGAGTTTTGTTTGTTTTAGCGCGCTTGCTGAGAATAAACACGGTATGGAATGCCGCCGTGTAACAGTGCGGTTCAGTAGCCGTGCCAATGTGCAATTCTTGATGCAAACGGGCACGGTTATCTTCTTCTTTAATCTCTACCATTTTGCACACAATGTGCAGAGGCTCGCCCATAGGAATGGGTTTGTGTACCTCAAGCCCTACGCCTTGATTCAATATATTGAGTAATCGGTATTTCGTGAGCTTTAATTGCTTGGCGCAAACGGAAAGGGCAAATTGAGAGAAAAGGTGAGGGGGGAGAACGTTATCTGGCTCAAAGGGAAGGTTGCCGTTTTCTGTTCGAATAGAATGGGTACACCAGCGACGATATAAGCTGACCAATTCCGGATCGGGAGCGGGAAGTATCATCTCCACGTCCTCAATCACATCAGGGTTGTGCTTGGGCTTTTTGCCGGGGAGCAAAGAAGAAAGCACAATGTTTCCTAACGTCTTCAGCATCGGACCTTGATGCTGAAGTAAAGATAACGGCAAGTTGAGCGACATGACGACTAGTCTTCCTCTGTTACGCGTGTTCCCCAAAGGTCATACTCGTCGGCGTGTTCAATCAGCACTTCAACAAAGTCACCCGGATTCACATCCATATCACCATTTAAGTAAACCATGCCATCCACCTCTGGCGCGTCGGCATAGGTGCGACCAATCGCCCCTTCTTCGTCTACTTCATCAATTAACACCATCATGATGTGACCGATGCGTGATTGCAAACGGGCAGCACTGATAGCTTGTTGTTTTTGCATGAATCTTTCGTAGCGTTCTTGCTTTACTTCCTCTGAAACCGGGTCTGGCAGCGCATTGGCGGTTGCCCCTTCTACGTCGGAATATTTAAAGCAGCCTACGCGGTCTAGCTGCGCTTCATCAAGGAAGTCTAACAATTCTTGGAATTCTTCTTCGGTTTCGCCCGGGAAGCCAACGATGAAGGTTGAGCGAATCACTAATTCAGGACACATTTCACGCCACTTTTTGATGCGCTCTAACGTTCTTTCCGTTGCGGCTGGTCGCTTCATAAGCTTAAGAATTCGCGTATTCGCGTGTTGGAAAGGAATATCCAAATACGGCAGAATTTTACCTTGCGCCATCAAAGGAATGACTTTATCAACAGAAGGATAAGGGTAAACGTAATGCAAGCGAACCCATAAACCCAAGTGGCTTAACTGCTCGCACAGCGCAACCATGTCGGTTTTCACTGGCATGCCATCCCAAAAACCCGTGCGGTGTTTAACATCCACACCATAGGCGCTGGTATCTTGAGAAATAACCAACAGCTCGTTTACGCCTGCGTCTTTCAAGCGCTGCGCTTCACTGAGAATTTCACCGATAGGACGACTGACCAAATCGCCACGCATGGAAGGAATAATGCAGAACGTACAGCGGTGATTACAGCCTTCGGAAATCTTCAAATAAGCATAGTGGCGCGGCGTGAGTTTTACGCCTTGGTCTGGCACAAGGTGCTCAAACGGGTTGTGAGAAGGGCGAGGTAAGTGATCGTGAACTTGCTCAACCACGGTTTCATAGGCGTGAGGACCCGTAATTGCAAGCACGTTAGGGTGAACTTCTCGGATTTCATCTTCCTTCACACCTAAACAGCCGGTAACGATAACCTTGCCGTTTTCCGCAAGCGCTTCGCCGATGGTATCGAGCGACTCTTGCACCGCACTATCGATAAAGCCACAGGTATTGACAATTACCAAATCCGCATCGTTATACGTGGGCACAACGTCGTAACCTTCCGTGCGTAACTGAGTCAAAATGCGCTCAGAATCCACCAAGTTTTTCGGGCAGCCCAGGCTGATAAAGCCGATGCGAGGAATACGAGAAATATCCGTACTTTCCTGAGATTGTGAGCTGGCTTTTGCTTGCTCTTCAATCACTTTTTTGGGCCTATCCAATGTAGTGGTTTGCTTGGGGTCGAATTGGTTAACGGTCATGCTGCGCCTATGAAAATAAAATTACTGTCCATTTGCACAGCTGCTGTAATTCTGTACAAATTTAAATCGGGCGCGGAGTATACCGGAAAAGGCCTCGCAATTCACTACACGAAAAGCGCAAGCGGACCAACTTTGCGCATTGGGAAACCTATCAACACTAAACCGGAACCGCCACACGATGGAACAAGGCTAGCTAACGGCTCAAGATACACGTTAC